>JAGVCD010000031.1 GCA_020059425.1 Chamaesiphon sp.
CAAAATCATCTCCAAGGTGAGACGATGACGATATTTTTACCAATGGACCAGAAATAGTAATTTGGATGTCAATCCACAATAAAACGTCTACTTTTTGAGTAGATCACTTAAGCGCTGTGGCGGCATACCAATAGAATCAGGAGTATTATTAACAATGCCGATCGCTGCGGCCAATTCCGGGTCACTGTTCACCAAATTAGCAGTAGTCACACTCATATTGCGATGCATCGGCTCCAACTCCTGACCCAGCTGAATCTGTTGCTCTAAGGTTTCTCCCGTAGAAACTAGCTGCCCCAGACCTTTGACTAACTTGCTCACGCTACTGATAAACTCTGGATCACCAGTGAGTCTATCTAGATCCGCCGTGATTTTTTGGGTATTTTGGAAAGTCAGCCGCGCTGAATCGAGAGTTTGTTGTAGATTCACCAAAGACTTTGGATTATTGAAACTAGCGGAAATATCGCGTAAATTGGCAGCGGTTTTATTGGCATTGCTCAAAACCCCTTCCAAATCTTTCACCAAAGACTCCGAATTAACTTTGGCCACCGTAACATTGAGTTTATCGATCGTGGGATTGAGTTTTTTCACCGTCTGGCTGAGATCTACGCTGAGCGCATTAAAGTTAGTTAGCGTTTTGCCGAAGGTTTGACGGTTTTCCGTGACTAAAGAATCTACCGACTTGGCTAATTTGCCATACTCACCCACGGTTACAGTCAAATTATCAGCAGTTTTGTTGACCTTGGTGGCGGTGGTATTAAATTTATCGGCAGTATTTCCGATCTTGCCGACGGCGACATCAACGTTTTTGACAGTGCCATTCAAAGATTTAGTCAAAGTGTTGGCACTAACTGAAATGGTTCCTAATTCTTTTTTTAAGGAATCTGGTAAATCGGCAAACCTTTTACTCAACAACGAGATATCGGCAGCGGCTTGGCTGGCGTTTTTGAGAGTAAGCTTAATGCCATCGGTAATTTCTGGTGATTCATACCTATTTACTAGCGCTGTGGCTCGTTTCAGTAATTCATTAAAGCTCGAACCGACGGTGCCCGGAATTTGGCCGTTGTTACAGATAATAATCTTAGCGTCACAGTTTTTATCGAGAGCTGAGGCTAAATTTTGAGCTAGAGTTGATGGACCACGCGGGGTGATTTCGACTACTGGCTCCCCAATTAGACCAGTTTGATTGGCTTCGGCAATAGCATTACTGGGAATTTTTAAGTCTGGATCAGTAATTTCGAGAACCACTTCCATGGCATTAGCGCCGGGTTTGATCGACGCGATCTTTCCGACCCGCACTCCTCGGTAACGGACTGGGCCACCCTGTTGGATCCCACCGGCATCGGCAAAGCTAGCCAGAATATTGTATTTTTGGCTACCAGGTCCTAAGCCCTTGAGCCACATACTGGCAGCTACAAAAATGCCCACCCCAGCTAACAGCATGAGGCCAACCGAACCTTCTCTAACCGCTCGTGACTGCATTGATTACCTCACCCGCACCTCAATCGAGGCCAAAACTTGTATCTGCTGTAACCATTGTATCTATTTTACCTTGATTGCCTGTGGGAGCAAATATCTATCGCTTAATCCAGTCATTTAGCCAATCACCCGTATGGGACCTTCGGTACTAGCACTGAAAAATTGCCGGACAACTGGATCGTCAGTTTTATCAATATCTTTGGTGCGTCCGGTCCATTGCACTTTGCCTTGATACAAAAAGATAATTCGATCGGTCGTCCGGCGAATAGTGCTTTCTTGGTGAGTCACCATAATATGGGTTTGGCAACCACCATCCACTACTTGTAAGTTGCGCACCAAGTCTTCGATGACGGTGGACGCGATCGGATCAAGACCAGCAGTAGGTTCATCGTAGAGCAATACTTCCGGGTTATCTTCTGGTCGTTCCGGGTTAGACATAATCGCCCGGGCAAAACTAACTCGTTTTTTCATCCCCCCCGACAGTTGATCGGGATATCGATCGGCTACCCCATGCATTCCCACCAGATCTAGTTTGGCTTCTACTAATTTTCGTACTTGGCGACGGGAGAGGCGACTATTTTGCAGCATCCGAAACCCGACATTTTCCTCTACTGTCAAGGAGTCAAACAGTGCGGCTTGTTGAAACACCATGCCGATATAAATTGGATCATTGCTGTCTTCAATCAGCCCCCGGCGTTTTTGGCCTCGAATATAGACCGAACCTTCATCCGGAGCCAACAAACCAGCTATCACCCGCAATACTGTTGATTTGCCAGTCCCGGAGGGACCAATGATACCCAGTCCTTCGCCCTGATAAATGTCTATATCAACTCCATCAAGAATGACATTATTGCCAAATTTTTTGGAGATGCCGCGCAGTTGGATGATCGGTTCACGCATAAAGCTGGGTGGAAAACTTAAATAACACAGATTCTAGAACACACTAGGATTGAGCCAGCGGTTTACTTCGCGCTTCAGTTGATGCAGATCTTTGTAGACTTCTTGCTTTAACCACTGTCCGATCGCATCAAAGGGGGTGAATGTTGAACCTGCTTGCCAGCGCACATCTTGTCCCAAAGGGGTGAGATGATTGCCGCTGAGGTTTTGAAAAGTGATCATGCCCGGAAATAATGGTTTAAGAGCACGTTCTAAGGTGTAGGACTGATCAATGTTGTCATCCCGAAATTTAACAATCAGGTTACGGCGCACATTATAATATTTGTCCACTAAAGCCAATGTCTGATCCGGACTGGGCTTGAATTCCACCCCGAACTCACTGGGAATTTGATTGAGCAAAGGTACCGAATCTTTAGCCGAGAAGTTGTTAAAGGAAATGAAAATATTACCGGCTCTGCGGACATCGTACTGACTACAGAGCAGTAAATGCACTTTACAACCCATACTATGACCAACACCATAGATCGGTAGTGATTGCAGTTGCAATCGATCGATCACCCTCTCCAAACTGCGGTAAACCTGATCGGTAATTTCATAATGGTCAAAGGTATTGAAAAAAGGGGTAGCAATAATACCATAGCCTTGTTCAGCCAAGTCTTCGAGCAGAAATCGATAGGTGATCTGGGGAGCGGTGGCTACAAAGGCACCACCCAAAAAGTGAACTATGGCACGAGGTTGATCGGGTAGATAAACCCAATTTCCCGCTATTTCTCGCCATTTCATTAGCATATGTAAAAAACCAGCTTTAAAAATAACCGTAAAAATTGTCCAGGTCGGTGCTGGTTGGGGGCTGGCGATCGGCATATTCATTGGGTGCTCGATCGTCGCTCCAAGCCCACCAAGCTTTGCCACAGTTGCAGTGATAAAACTCTTGCCACTTGCGGCGGCGGTTTTCTAGCATGACTGGGGAACGGCGGTTTACCCACACCAGGTCGGCTTCTTTTTCACTGGCTGAACATTGTGGGCAAGCGAAGGTGGGTGCATGGGTGGCTTCTGCAGTCCAAGCCGGGGGAGTCGGGCTAAATGCGTCGTCCATGAAAATATCTAGAAGTTAGCTGAAATCACGATCCATTGTATTCGCAAATTCTGAGTCTGGG
>JAGVCD010000374.1 GCA_020059425.1 Chamaesiphon sp.
ATGGTAGCGGAAAGAAGTGTTGGGATCATTACGACTCCAAACCAACCGATGTAAACACGGTTGTCGGTAGAAGTTACCCAACCACAGAAGCGATCCCAAGCATTAGGTGCCTCAGTACGTTGTAGAGTAGTTGTCATTTGTTTATAATTACGATGAATTTTATAGAGCTCACGCTCTGATCCCCATCTTAGATTAAGTATTTATCTTTGTAAAGAGTGTTAACAAAAATAAATTCTTTACCGAGAGAGATATTCCCTTTTAACCTGGTGGCCAAGCCAAAGAACGTTTGCCCAGTAGATGGAAATGCAAGTGAAAAACTGTCTGGCCACCATCACTACCAACATTTGTGACTACTCGATAGCCATTCTCCAACCCCTCTTGATTAGCAACTCTCTGAATGATCACAAGAATATGGCCTAAAACAGCTTGATCGGAAGCATTGACTGTTGCCAGGGATTCGATCGGCTGTTTGGGGATCACCAAAATGTGCACTGGAGCCTGGGGGTTTACATCCCGAAAAGCCATTACCAGTTCGTCTTCATAGACGATATCGGCAGGAATTTCCTTACGAATAATCCTACTAAAAATGGTTTCACTCATAAATCACCAAGAATTATTAAAAAAATGTGTTTTCTGGGTAACTAATTCTCATTTTCGCTGGGTCGAAAAGAGTTGTAGGTAATTCCAGCTTTCTTGAGGCGATCGATCGCCTCACCAAGTCGATCACAATCAGCAATCAAACTCAAGCGCACATAGCCCTCACCACCACTTCCAAAAGCATTCCCAGGAGTTAAAACCACCCCAGTCTCGCTCAAAACCTTCAAGGCAAATTCTGTCGAACCAATCCCCGGCGGACAAGGCACCCACAAATACATCGTAGCCTTGGTAACAGGGACATTCCAGCCCAATTCAGCTAGACCCTTAATCACAAAATCACGCCGCTCCCGATAACGAGCTTGCACTTGTGAAACATACTCATCCGGCAAATTAAGAGCAGTTTCCGCTGCTGACTGCAAGGCTGCGAAAATCCCATAGTCCAGATTGGTTTTAATCGTCCGCAACCCCTGAATAATTTTGGCATTACCCACCACAAAACCAATTCGCCAACCAGCCATATTGTAGGTTTTGGACATGGTGTGAAATTCCACGCTAATATCCTTTGCCCCAGGAATCTCTAGCAAACTAGTCGGCTGATAGCCATCAAAAGCTAATTCTGCATAACAAAGGTCGTGAACCAATATGATTTCGTATTTGCGGGCAAAGGCCACAATCTCTTCATAAAATTCGCGGGGCGCAGTGGCACCAGTCGGATTACTGGGATAGTTAAAAAACAATAATTTAGCTTTGCGAGCAACATCCTCTGGAATTTTAGCCAGATCAATCACCCAATTATTCTCAGCGGTGAGCAGCATTTCATGAATCTCGGCACCAGCGATCAAAGGTCCCCGAAAATGCACTGGATAAGCCGGATTCGGTACCAGCACCACATCACCAGGATCAACAAAAGCCATCGCCAAATGAGCTAATCCTTCCTTAGAACCCATTAACGGCAGGGCTTCATTTTCAGGGTTTAAAATCACATCATAGCGGCGCTGATACCAATCAGCCACCGTTCGCCGGAAGCTGCCCAGCCCCTCGAAAGGCGGATAACCATGAATACTTGGGTTATCTAAAGCGGCTTTGGCCGAAGCAATCACCGATTCATGAGGTGCCCCATCGGGGTTACCCATACCCAAATCAATCAGGTCAATACCCTGTTGACGGGCATTGGCTTTCAGTTCATCCAACCGGACAAACACATACTGCGGCAGGTTGCGTACACGAGTAGCTGGCGTAATCCAATCTAATGTCATTGAAGCCTAATGTCATTGAAGCGAGTGAACAATTAAAAATGGCGTAAAACATCAGCATATCAGAGTGCTATGGGAGAAACTCAAAAATGATCACAACTGATTCTTAAAATATTACGAACTGTTACAGCACTCTATGGATTTCCCTCCAAATGTCGCAAAATGTTTGCGGAAGGTAGCTGAGTAACTTCTTAGCATCTGGAATTTAAAGCCAAATTTATTTAATTGAAAAATTAAAGTTTGGTGGCTTCTAAATGCTTGTGGTCAGCTCTTATCCGTATCTTGACTGGTAAAACCAGCGATAAACAACTGGTTTAATAACTTTTTTTGGAGTAATACCTAATAATGAGTATCGTCACCAAAGCGATCGTCAATGCAGACGCTGAAGCTCGTTACCTCAGCCCCGGCGAACTAGACCGGATCAAGTCCTTTGTGACTTCTGGCGAGCGTCGTCTTCGGATTGCCCAATCTTTGACTGACTCCCGCGAGCGTCTGGTTAAAGAAGCTGGCAACAAACTTTTCCAACAACGCCCTGATGTTGTTTCTCCCGGTGGTAATGCCTATGGTGAAGAAATGACTGCTACTTGTTTGCGTGATCTAGACTACTACCTACGTCTGGTTACTTACGGAGTAGTTGCTGGCGATGTAACTCCGATCGAAGAAATCGGTATCGTTGGTGTTCGTGAAATGTACAAGTCTTTGGGTACTCCCATCGATGCAGTTGTTGGTGGCGTTCGCGCTATGAAAGATGCTGCTGTAGGGATGATGTCCGCAGAAGATGCAGCTGAAGCTGGTGCATACTTCGACTATGTGATTGGTGCAATGGGCTAATTGCTCACGCCACAATCATTAACTAAAGCGACTACAGTAAATCAGTTAAGGAATTTAAAATAATGCAAGACGCAATTACTGCTGTAATTAACTCCTCTGACGTTCAAGGTAAATACCTAGACGCCAACTCTCTTGGCAAGCTTAAAGCTTATTTCGGTACTGGTGAATTGCGTGTGCGTGCTGCTGGCACAATCAGCGCCAATGCGGCCACTATCGTTAAAGAAGCTGTTGCTAAGTCGTTGTTATACTCGGACATCACTCGTCCCGGTGGCAACATGTACACTACTCGCCGCTATGCTGCTTGTATTCGTGACTTAGACTACTACTTGCGCTATGCCACCTACGCCATGTTAGCTGGCGACCCATCTATCTTAGATGAGCGCGTATTGAATGGTTTGAAAGAAACCTACAACTCCCTCGGTGTTCCAGTTGCTGCAACTGTTCAAGCCATCCAAGCCATGAAAGAAGTAACTGCTAGCTTAGTAGGTGCTGATGCTGGTAAAGAAATGGGCGTTTATTTAGACTACACTTGTTC
>JAGVCD010000342.1 GCA_020059425.1 Chamaesiphon sp.
ATCCCAACTATAAGAAATTTTGTAATCGGGATGACCACCACGATAGACGAATTGGTCAAAAAGAAAAGCTAGGTTGCGGCCAGTGGCCTGATCGATCGAACGCAACAAATCAATAGTTTCAACGGTCTGGTGGGCGTGATTTTGGACAAAAGTATGCACAAACTTGTCAAATAATTCATCGCTCCCCAATTCTGCCCGAATCATGTGGTAGACACAGGCACCTTTCTCGTAAATATGTCGATCGTAGAGTTCGATCGCTTCCCGATAAATATTGGTAACGATCGGGCGACGGTAACGATTACTATCTTCACCTAAGTAGCTTTCCATTTCGCCCAGCATATAGTAAGCCGCTTCGTCGGCATCGTACTCGTGCTTGGTCCACAAGACTTCGGCATAGGAAGCCATCCCTTCTTTAATCCAGGCATGAGACCAATGCTTGATCACTACCAAATCGCCAAACCATTGGTGGGCTAATTCATGCGCAACCAAACTTTCGGTGTTACGGTTGTCTAGGCTAGCTCGTTCATCTAGCAAACAGCGATCGGTTAACAACGTGGTAGCAGTATTTTCCATGCCACCAAAAATAAAATCTTCGACGCAGACTTGGGCGTATTGCTCGAAGGGATAGGGGTATCCAAATTTCTGACTAAAAAACTCGATCATCCGAGGCGTTTTGCCCATACTGAGTTGGCCTTGGGCTTCCCGTCCTTTTTCGACGTAGTAGTTAACCGGGATATCTCCATAGCTATCTTTGATTTCGGAAAAGCGACCCACCGCCAGGGTCATCAGATAAGTGGGATGGACTTGGGGCTGTTGCCAATGATAGATCTTCCGATCGCCTGCTGTTGTGGTTTGAAACAATTTGCCATTGGAGATGGCTATAAAGTCGGCGGGTACTGAAACGCGGATTTCGGAAGTGGCCAGTTGGCCGGGATAGTCAAAGCAAGGAAACCAAAACCGGGAATCTTCATCTTCGCCCTGGGTCCAGACTTGAGTGGCTTTGTGCGGGTAGTCGGTGGAAGGTTGAATGAAATAAATGCCCCGTTGGGGCTGGCTGACAGCGTAGTCGATCGATATCCCAATCGGCTGACCTGGTGTTAATGACTGGGCTATTTTAATTTGTAAGATTTCACCATCATGATCAAACTGTTGGCTGACTCCATCAATTTGAACAGTTTTGATGTGCAGATCTACCGCATCCAACACCAAA
The DNA here is from genome assembly GCA_020059425.1 of Chamaesiphon sp. The sequence goes on from JAGVCD010000342.1 coordinate 1,211, forward strand.
TAATCTACTTCAGAACGCACTGGATTGAGCCGGATCTGGCAATTACCTTGCAGCTGTTGGTTCGGAATATCTAGAACCAAGTCTAGGAAAATATGCTCCACCTGTCCAGGTCGATCGGGGTTATAGTGGGGGCGGGCACCGGGCATTTGGAAGGATTTGTGACCGGTGGCTGCATCAAAGTAGGAGTGGGGCATGGCAAATAGAAAAGCGGTAGTTTTTTTATTGTACCTATTTGCTAGCCGGACGTGAATGCTAGAATCAAATGTGTTATCTTGCCCGATAGAGTTTATCTAGACCACCCGCTGTACTAATAACTATGCAATATCGTCGTTTTGGTCGCACCGAAATCCAAATCCCCGTATTTTCCTGCGGGGGAATGCGCTATCAGTACAAATGGCAAGATGTCCCGGTCGCCGATATCCCCCCCGAAAATCAGCATAACCTCGAAGCGACCATTCGCCGTTCTCTAGAGCTGGGTATTAATCATATTGAAACGGCTCGGGGCTACGGTTCTTCTGAAGTGCAGTTAGGCCAGATTTTACCGCAGCTGGATAGATCTAATCTCACCTTCCAAACCAAAGTTGGTCCTGCCGCCAACCCTCAGGAATTTTTGGCCGACTTTAATACATCTCTATCGCTACTGAACCTAGATTATGTAGATCTACTGGGGATTCATGGCATTAATAACCAAGAAACCTTCGACCAAACTATGCGCCCTGGCGGTTGTCTAGAAATTGCGAAGCAGCTACAACAAGCCGGTCGGGTTAAGCATGTGGGTTTTTCCACCCATGCCCCACTGGATATCATTTGTCAGACAATCGCTACCGACCAGTTTGATTATGTGAATTTGCACTGGTACTACATCAATCAACTCAACTGGCCAGCAATTCAAGCGGCCACTGCTCACGATATGGGTGTATTTATTATCAGTCCCACCAATAAGGGCGGCTTACTGAACAAACCTTCCGAGCGATTGGTGGAACTCTGTGCGCCCCTCAGTCCCATGGTTTTTAACAATTTGTTTTGTCTTAGTCATCCGCAGGTGCATACTCTCAGCGTCGGGGCAGCGGTGCCTAGCGATTTTGACGAGCATCTTAAAACCTTAGAATTCTTGGACAAAGCTCCTGAAATATTGCCACCCATGATCGATCGATTAGAACAGGCGGCGATCGATAAGTTGGGAATTGACTGGTTTCAAACTTGGCGGCAGGGTCTACCCGAACATTCTGCCACTCCCGGCAACATCAATATACCGGTGATTCTGTGGTTGCGTAATCTGGCGATCGCCTACGAGATGACCGAGTATAGTCAGATGCGGTATAACTTGCTAGAGAATGGTGGGCATTGGTTTCCGGGAAGTAAGGCGCGATCGATCGATCAATATGATTTTGCACCTTGTTTAACCAATAGTCCTCATGCGGATCAGATTCCAGCTTTGTTAGCGGAGACCGATCGGCTATTGGGTGGGGAGGCGGTGCAACGGTTGTCACAAAGTTAGTTAGATTTGTCTTTAAACTATCGACGGCATTACCAATACTAAATAAGGCAGTGGCCGCATTTTTGCGAACGATAGCAGTGACCTTGAACTAATAGAGGTAGATTGTGATGCGTAAGAAAAAATCAGCGATTCTTGAAGCTGTTCACGATACAGCGAAAGGGCTGCACAAGGCTGGAGTAATGGATCAAGTAACACTGCGAGAGTTCGATAGGTTATGTCTAATGCCGCTTGAATCATTGGAACCGGAGAAAATCAGGCAAATCCGAGAGGAGTCGAATGTCAGTCATAATCTTGGATCACCGACCCTCCCCTTGGATTCACTCATCTTAAGTCTGCCGATTCAGCACATCATAATCATACTCCGTAGTATTTCCATCTGCATCTTTGATCTTTTGAACATTCCCAAATCGATCGTATTCAGTATGTTGAGTAAGAATACTAATGGTATTAAAGTGTTTTCTTTAATCTTTGGCAATTAAAAAGGTACTTCTATTTTACAGAAATATAGAATTATCTTTGTTTGTTGATTCTCTAATACATAATATTTTCTCTAGGGTGTAGATAAAAAACAAGACTTGATTTATATTATATAAAAGTTGTATTTCAAATATTTTTTTACAAGAAGTGAAAATTTCTTCAAAAATGAACAAGAATTTAGTTCTGTATATATACTTGATTCTTTTGACCTTGATTGGCCCAGCAGGTTTTTGGTTAATTAACAATAATACACCGCCCGAACCAATCGTCGCGGAAACACCGAATATCGTTACAGAAGATAAAATCTTTTCATCCAAGCAAATGAGCTGGGGTGAAAAAATATTGATAACTGAAGATAATTTGCCAGAGAAACAAGCTGCCGTTAAAGCTTATGCCAGCGGTGACTATTCAGAAGCGGTGACACAATTCAGTGCATCTCTTAGCAGCAATCGTAATGACCCAGAATCTTTGATTTATCTGAATAATACCAACGCTGTTATGAAGGGATCAACTATTAAAATTGGAGTTAGTGTGCCAGCGGGTGGCAATTTGAATGTGGCGCGCGAGATTTTGCGAGGAGTTGCGCAAGCCCAACAAGAAGTGAATCAAAATGGTGGAATTAGGGGTAAATTGCTACAAGTTGGGATCGCTAATGATAATAATTCCCCCGAAATAGCCAAACAAGTTGCTGCGGCATTTGCTAAAGACAAAAATATTCTGGTGGTAGTTGGACACAATGCTAGCGAAGCTTCCGTAGCCGCAGCGCCGATTTATCAACAAGCTGGTTTGGTGATGATTTCTCCCACCAGTGTTGCTAGAAACTTATCCGGTATTGGTAGCTATATTTTTCGGACAACACCTAGTAGTAAAGCTATGGCCAGTGTTTTAGCCGAGCATATTGTTAAATCTGCTCGCAAAACCAAGGTGGCTATCTGTTTTGCTACTAAAACAGAGGCTAGCCAGTCTTTTCAAGAAGAATTTACCACTGCTGTGTTTGAAAATGGTGGCAAGTTATTGAGGAGCAGCTGTGATTTCTCTGATCCCAATTTTGATGCTGCTGAAGCTCCCAGCCAGGCTATTAGTGCCGGAGCGGAGGCACTGGTGCTGGCTCCATCGCTGGGTGGTGTTCATCATGCTATTGGTGTATTAAATGCAACCAAGGGGCGGTTGCCTATTTTTGGGAACCAAACGATGTATGCCATGGAAACATTAAAGCAGGGTCAAGCGGATGCGAATCGAATGGTGATAGCAGTGCCTTGGCATTCTGATTCAGAAACAGGCAGTTTATTCACCAATAATGCCAAGGCACTGTGGGGCAGTGCTGTTAACTGGCGCACGGCGATGGCTCATGATGCAACCCTAGTGGCAATTTCGGGGGTGAAATTGGGTCATCTCGTGAGCAAGTACAGCAATCTCTCTCGAATTCGGGATTTGTGGTGCAGGGAGCTACGGGAGCGATTCAGTTTTTGCCATCAGGCGATCGATTGCTGAAAGCTTCTTTAGTCAGGGTGCAACCTGGGAAGGAATCGGGAACGAATTATGATTTTGCACCCTTGAAAAATCCAGCGCTGGTAGTGCCTAGTCCGTCAGCGACCGCGCCCAGTTCATCTGCTAAGTCTAGCTCTGCTCCTAAGTCCTCAGCGAAGTCAAGTTCGCCAAAAAGTTAGGGCTAGTACCGCTGTTAATACTTGCACAGCTATAATCATAGCTACGCAAGCAGGCCAGGCTCCGATCGACCAAGCCCATCCGGGGGCAATGGCTCCCAAACTACCGCCCAGGTAATAAAAGGCCACATATAATCCGGCGGCGGTAGCTTTGGCTGGCCCGGACACGGCACCTAAATAGCTATTGGCCGCCGATTGGCACACAAAAATCCCCGCCGCACTAATTGCTAATCCTAAAATTATCACCCACAACGTTGGCTGGAGAGTCATAGTAACACCAGTACTGGCTGTTAAGATGGCGATCACTAAGGTTGTCCGATACCCCAATCTCCCCATCCACGGTCCCACAATCGGGGTCACTACCGCGCCCAATAGATAGACAAAAAACACTGATCCCAAGGCGGCTGTTCCTAGCTGAAAGGGTGGTGCGGCCAAGTAGAAATTAACGTAAGTGAAAGTACTCACATTGGAAAATAGCACATTAAAACCCACGATATAGGCAGCCCACAGTTTGGGATTGCGCAGGTGACGCATCATGTTAGCGATCAAAATAGCCGTGTGTGGCTCGCGCTTAAAATTACGGGAGCGCGGTAACCAGAACCAGATAGCGGCACCGCTGAGAAAATTGATACAGCCCAGCACTAAAAAAGACCACTGCCAGCCCCAATGAGCGGCAATCACTCCCGCTAAGAAACGACCTAAAACTCCGCCGAGGATATTGCCAGTAATATAAGCAGCCATTCCGGAACCGAGCTGGTGACTCTCCCATTCTTCACTGATATAGGCCACCGTAACTGCAAAAATTGCAGGCATAAACAGACCTTGGATAAAGCGCCAGCCAGCCAAGGCATAAATATCGGTGGCGGTAGCTGCCAAAAATGTAGGAACGGCTAGCCCCAAAGCGGCCATTACAATAATGTGTTTACGTCCTAATCGATCGGCTAATAAACCAGTTACAGGGGCGGCTAAAGCGACACCGATCGTAGTGGCACTGACAGTTAAACTAGCTTCCACCTTAGAAATATGAAAAACCTGGGTGAGTAGTGGCAATAATGACTGGGTAGCATATAAGTGCAGAAACGCACTAAAACCCGCTAAGGCTACCGCCAACAGCCGCCCCACTAAGCATGAACCTGCTGCGGTAAGATATTGGCATCGATAACTGGGGATGGCAAGATAAAAGGCTGACGACCCATCCGCACTCTAATAAAATGACGTTGGTGATCTAAATAAATTGTGCGCCCATGTAAAGCTGTATGGTTGTCACAAATTACTAAATCATCATCTTGCATGTAGTAGCTGAGCACATTCACCTTGTTTTCTAAGACATGATGCAATACTCGTAAAGCTTCCCGAGCCTCGGGTATATCTAGATCAGGTCGTGCTTGAAAACCTTTTTCTAAGGTATCGTGGCGAAACCGAATTAAAGGTTCATCACCAAAAATGGGGGCTTGGGTGGTTTCGATCGCATTCACCGTTCCACCTTGGGTAAAGGTAGTGGGAATACGAAACGGGAAGTTAAACGTGGAAAGGACATTGAAAGCCTCTTGTCCTTGGGAACTTTCTAATAAACAAGACTGAATTTCTCGTCCATCACAGAGCATCGACTTGCCACCACCACAGGCCGCCGCCCTGACAACATAAAGTAGAAAATAATCTTCTGGATTATCGTAGTATTGCGTGTCGGTATGTAATCCGGCTCGATCGCTATGCTCGGAAAAGGTAGCAAAGTGTCCTTTAGGCAAAGAACGGTGTTTCACATCCCACAGCAGTTGTCCTTGGTGCGGATCTGTCGGGGTAGGATAGCCCAAAACCATGCTAAAAGCAAATAATAATTTGTTTCGATCGGCAGGTGCAAATGATTGCAAACCAAATTTGTCAATCATAATGGCGCAGTAGCCATCATTCTTCAGTTCAATAATTTGTTGTTGCAATTCATATAAATTGGAAATAGAAAGTATGGCTTCAGACAACATTTTTGATTGATATGGGCAGAAAATTTAGTGCAATCTTGATAACCGTAGAAATCCTGTAAAATTCTCTCGATTTTTTGATACGTATCTTGCCAAACATGAGGAAATGTAAAACGACCGATGCCTGAGGCCAAGTCTTTTTGATGAAATAGCATATTGTCTCCTTAGTAGTAAATACTTATAAAAAGCCTGAATATATCGTGATCTTGGGTGCAGATATTTACAACTTAGATGACAATTATTTTTCAAAAAGTGGCTAATGATACTGAGCTGGAGTCTAAATGCATTAAAAGCAATAAAGATATGCGTTTATCGTTTATTTTTTTAATTCAAGTAGCAAATATAATCAAAGAATGTAATTCTTGATACTTTCTATCCTGCTATTTTTTTAGATATATCTTCTGTATTAAAAGTTGTTTTATGAAACAGAATAGTATCGCTCATTAACTATTGAGTTTGTTTTGAAATAATAATACTTTGGACAATTGAGCTCATATAAAAGGTAAAATTTTTTCAAGATAATTCAGCTTCTAAAAAATTTAAAGCTGCTGATCGTAGAGGGCTGCTCGAAACTAGGCAATAGTTCAAGTTTTATAGACAAAAAATAATAATTTTGTCTGACAATTCGGGATCAGCTATACTGGTGTGAGGGATATCACAGTACTAATCAGCTCAAATCTGAAGAAATTTAGATTTTGCTAGGCAGTTGTGTATCTTTCACAACCTATTAGGTAGCAAAACAATACTTACTTGTTGACATTAGCTGAAAAATAATGCACAAGGCAAAGCATTAGCAATTTAGAGAGGATGTCATCTTCACAACAATACTAACGGCTTAAGTAAGTTCTGCCTTCGGTTCAGCCTATTTTATTTTTACAGATGACATCCTATGACTATTAAAGCAACAAATTATTCTGGAAATCAGCAGGATTCAGCTCAGTCGTTCAGCTTACGGATCTCTGAAGGGATATTAGATGAGATTTTTGAGGAACAGCTTGATGACTTGTTGGGAATAGATGAGATCCAGCCGCAAAAAATAAAGCCGTCTTCACGTCCTTTTCATTCCCCATCCCAAAGAATATTAGAAGAGACAGTCGCCCCTCAGGAAACAAAACAACTAACTCCGGCCACAGAGGTGGTAATCGAACAGCAACAACAACAACAACAACAACTTGAGGAATATCAACGTCAGTTGGATGCTCAAGAACAGCAAATTAAGACGCAGCAAGAACAGCTCGATCGACTTAGTGAATTATTGCTGCAGTCTAATAGCCCAGAACGACAAAGACCTTTACCTACTTGGGATTTTCGGCACAGCTGGCAACGGTTTCGCCAGTATGTGAATAGTTTGCAGGGTAGCTCCGCCTATCAACCTCGGTTTTCGATGCAGCAAATAGTAATTTCCTATTTGGGGAGTTTCCTGGGCATTGCTGCTTTAGCTTATATCAGTGTCAGTACTTCTTATCCACTGATTGCTGCGCCTTTTGGGGCAGCAGCAGTGTTGGTCTTTGCGGTGCCGAATAGCCCGCTCGCCCAGCCGCGCAATCTAATTATCGGCAATTTGATTGGTGGTCTGTCTAGTTTGGTAATGTTAAATCTGTTTGGTTCAGGGCCGTGGGTGATGGCCTTGGCAGTTGCTACGGCCATTCAGGTAATGCAGCTGACTAAAACTCTACATCCCCCTGGTGGCGCGGTGGCACTGGTGGGAGTGATGAGTAATGCCAAGTGGGAGTTCCTGTTTACACCGGTACTAACAGGTTCGATCGTTCTGCTCCTCTGTACAGTTATATTTAACAACCTAATGCCCGGTCGTTCTTACCCAGAACATTGGCTGTAAAAGTTGCAACTTTTATGACCTTTAATTGAAGTGGCGATCGATCATCCAAGTTTTCCACAATTAATTACTATATAGAACATTACTCAGATGTTAATGAGCCAGGTAAAGCAGAAAAGAAATAGAGCCAGGATTATTATTTTGGCAGCAGCATTTGGTACTGGCCTGGTAGCGCTTAATCCCACGCCCAGCGCGGAGTTGTCTAAGCAAGTATTTATCACGATCGCTGATGTCGCCATGTGCCTGATGCTTTGGGATACTTATTTCGATGAGGAGTTAGCTAAAAAGAATGTCCAGTCGCTCTTTTCTGAGCTTTTGGTTATTGTTTTAAGTAGCATTTTTACTTCTTACGTTTTGGCTAAGGGAATTGCAGTTTCGATGAGCTACTTTACCAATATGTTGGGATCGATCGGCTGGGTTGTTTCTGGTCTTTTTGCAGCGATAGCAACAGGTCTTTTGGGTATGAGCTGGGCTTCCTATTGTGATGATTGGTATCGAAATTCTCAATCTAAAAAATAAAATTCAGTTGGTTGTCAGGTTCATTAATAGTAAACATTTATTATTTTGAATTATCGATTCTCTTACAGCCTATATCAACGTAAGTTTCGGCAAGCCCTCGCCACTAGTCATGGTGAATGGTCGGTGCGGGAGGGAATTATTATCAGTTTGCAAGCACCCCATAATAATGATATTTACTGGGGTGAAATTGCCCCAATCCCCTGGTTTGATTCTGAGACAATTAGCACCGCTGAAGATTTTTGTCAGTCTTTGGCTGGTTGGTGGACAGAGGATATCAAGATTCCCGATTATTTACCAGCCTGTCAGTTTGCCTGGAGTGCGGCTCTTGATTATGGTCGGAATTGGTCAATGGAGGGAATCACGAATCGAGATCCCCGTTGGAGTATCTTATTGCCAGCCGGTCGTCAAGCATTGACTAGTTGGCAAACCTTTTGGCAGCAAGGGCATCGCACTTTTAAATGGAAAATTGGGGTGTACGAGACCAGCCCAGAGCTAGAGATTCTCCATGAACTGGTGGCGATGTTGCCTGTGGGAGCCAAGTTAAGATTGGATGCCAATGGGGGCTTAAGTTATGAGCAAGCTAGTACTTGGCTAGAGCAATGCGATCGACTC
>JAGVCD010000284.1 GCA_020059425.1 Chamaesiphon sp.
AGCGGTATCGGTTGAATCCCGACAATTTTCGGAGATAAACCGGAAATTAATATAGTGGGTAAGCAGGGACTCGAACCCTGAACCAATTGATTAAGAGTCAACTGCTCTACCATTGAGCTACTCACCCATAGCCTGATCATCCTAGCAAACCTCTGCTGTTTTGGCTAGTTTAGTTGCGGGTTGTTACTAAAAATCAACCAATAATACAAAAATGCCCATTTTCGGAGGAAATCTCTAGGGGATGGGTATTTTCAGCATAAGATTAATTATGAAACGCTATTGAGTGTTGAGCTATCTACGATCAAGCTCTCAACGTTCAGGCCACACATATCCCTTCAATGCAAGCTGCTAATAAATGCAAACGGCCGACCAAAAATTCTCGCTTACTACTCCACTTTACTATGTTAATGACTTGCCGCATATTGGCCATGCTTACACCACGATGGCAGCGGATGTTTTAGCAAGATTTTATCGTCTACAAGGTCATCAAGTAATGATGATCACTGGCACCGATGAACATGGCCAGAAAATTGAACGGACAGCGATCGCTCAAGGAGTATCGCCCCAAGATCATTGCGATCGAGTGGTTAATGGTTTTCAGGAACTCTGGCGTAGTTACAACATTCAGTTCGATCGGTTTATTCGGACTACCGATACCCCTCATGAGGCGATCGTCCGGGAGTTTTTTGAGCGCGTTTTAGCCCAAGGTGATATTTACCAAGGTCAGCAACAGGGTTGGTACTGCGTCGCCTGTGAAGAGTTCAAAGAAGAGCGGGATCTGCTGCCGGAGCATCACTGTCCTTTGCATCCTAGTAAGGTCGCCGAATGGCGAGATGAAACTAACTATTTCTTTCGGCTCTCCAAGTATCAGCAGCAATTAGAGCAACTCTATATCGACCATCCAGAATTTATTCAGCCAAATAGTCGCCGGAATGAAGTTCTGAATTTTGTAAAACAGGGTCTGCAAGACTTTTCGATCTCGCGGGTGAATGTGGAGTGGGGCATCCCGTTACCAAACGACCCCGCCCAAACCATTTATGTGTGGTTTGATGCTTTGCTGGGGTATATTAGCGCCCAGCTCTCTCCAGGCGCGGAGCCCACATTAGCAAATGCCACCAATCAATTTTGGCCAGTGAATGTCCATATTATTGGTAAAGATATTTTGCGCTTTCATGCTGTCTATTGGCCAGCCATGCTGATGTCAGCGGGTTTGCCTTTGCCCGGCATGGTCTATGGTCATGGCTTTTTTACCAAAGATGGCCGCAAAATGAGCAAAAGTGAAGGGAATACGATCGATCCCCAAGTTTTAGTCGATCGATATGGTTCTGAAGCTCTGCGCTACTATTTCCTGAAGTCTTTTGAGTTTGGCCAGGATGGAGATTTTAACGAGACGCGCTTTGTGGAGATGGTCAATAAAGACCTCGCTGGTGGTCTCGGGAATTTATTAAATCGCACCATGGGTATGGTTAATAAATACTGTGGCAATATAATTCCAGATTGTGATGTTGTCAATATCCCCAGCACTCATCCTCTAAAAAATCTAGGGTCTGACTTGGGTGCTAGAGTTGCTCAAGATTATGCCAAATTATCTTTTCAAACTGTGTGTATGGCAGTTTTGGAAATAGTCCAAGCTAGTAATAAGTTTATTGATGATATGGCACCTTGGACTTTATACAAGCAGGGACAACAAGCCGAATTACAAGAAGTTCTCTACAGCCTCTTAGAATCAGTCCGGTTAGCTAGCTTCTTACTGGCACCTGTGATCCCCAAGATTGCGACTGCTATCTATCAGCAATTGGGTTTGACAATAGATTTTGATGTCTTACAATCGACAGAGCAAAATATCGATGTCAGTGCGCACAGTCATTGGGGTTTCTTGACTGTTGGTCAGACTCTCGGCGCACCGTATCCAGTATTTGTTAAACTAGAGACACCTCCTGAGGTAACAACAAATGCTGAAAATGCTTAATTAGCTCTGTTCAACAAATTTTCTTAATAAAGCTTCTTTTTTTAACTCTTCATAATAAAACCCTGAGGCATTTTCTCCTACATGTTAAGTAATAGTACAAATAATTTCAGCCAGACTAGTGCTTTCTCGGCAGAGCAGGTTTTGGAAAATCGTGGCAGAGTAGCCATTTTTATTGACGGTTCTAATCTTTTTTATGCCGCCTTGCAGCTTAATATTGAAATTGACTACACCAAGTTGCTAACTCGACTGACTGGTGGTTCTCGCTTGCTGCGTTCGTTTTTTTATACGGGTGTCGATCGCACCAACGAAAAACAACAGGGTTTCTTGTTATGGATGCGTCGGAATGGCTATCGGGTAATTGCCAAAGATTTGGTGCAATTACCGGATGGCTCGAAGAAAGCAAATTTGGATGTGGAAATTGCTGTCGATATGATGGCGCTAGTTGGTTCTTATGACACTGCCGTGTTAGTGAGCGGGGATGGGGATCTAGCCTACGCTGTCGATTCGGTCAGCTACCGAGGTGTGCGGGTGGAAGTTGTGAGCTTGCGATCGATGACCAGTGATAGCCTAATTAATGTGTCCGATCGGTATATTGATCTAGAAAGTGTGCGTGAAGATATTCAAAAAACCTCTCGTTCTAATGGTGTGGTTAGCCCTGAAATG
>JAGVCD010000100.1 GCA_020059425.1 Chamaesiphon sp.
AGCTTACTAAACCAGTGTAAAGGGCAGAATAATGCGGCCATACTGAGACTGTTTGAAGTCTCCCCGGAGCAGGTCAGCGATCGACCAGAGAAAGGCAGCAGTCTGGGAGTGGTTTTCGGTTTTCATTTGCGGGGTATGGCGGAGGCGATCGATTCAGTGATCATGATATTCGTCAGGAAAGCATTTTCTTTCTGTAGTATGGATACCTAAACAACAAAGCCCCAAACACGATATCGTTTAGGGCTTTGCAAATATTAAAACTCAGTCTACCAGCTAGACTTAACTACACCAGGCAATAAGCCTTGGTGTGCCCATTCCCGCAAAACGTTCCGGGATAAACCAAAATCACGGTAGTAACCTCTTGGTCTACCAGTTACCCAACAACGATTGTGGAGACGAGTGGGAGCACTGTTGCGAGGCAGCTGCTGAATTTTGCGGTGCACAGCTAGCTTCTGTTGAATAGGAGCATTTTCAAATTCTTCAATTAAAGCAGCGCGTTTGGCGGCGTACTTTTCTACTAAACGTTCGCGGTTTTTTTCCCGCTCGATCATGCCTTTCTTTGCCATGGGTGTTATTGCTTCAGGTGATAAAACAGTCTCCTTGCATTAGATACAATCGGCGACCAGCTTCCCATCATAGCCCAAAAGTGCTTAACCAACAAGACTAGTTGCTTAAACTGAACGCGGAGCATGGCCATGGGTTGGGCAGGGTGGGGCTGAAACAGATTTATCTAGCCAACCGCTGGCTTGTTTCAAATAGGCCAGGGCATCTGCTGGTCGATCGCTCAACAACAATACCAAAGCCGCAGCAGTTTGCTCTTGGGCACGGACTGGTCGATTAGACTTCAACCGATGCCAATCCCCTTCGGTAATGCGCAGCCGGTCAGCCAGCAATTGCGCCAATTCTAAATTAGTCAGCTGAGAAATATCTGAGGCCATAGCAAGATCCAATGGTAGTTTGTGGAATATTTAGTCTATATGTCAGTTCAATTTCCTGATGCCCATGCCTGCCACTCTAATAGAAACCGCTGATGTTTTTTGGAGCGATGTCGCTACCCTTGAAACCAAAATTGCCGATCTCAAGCAACACTACCAAACAATTCAAGCTGACCATGCTGCTTGGACAGAACTACAAGCTCGGCAGCAGATCATTCAATCTCGCGGCCAGTCCCTAGTCGTGCGCCAAGAACTGCAAGAAATTGCCGATTTAGAACATATCCTAGAAGAGCGGCTGCTGACCATCTTAGAACAAGTACTAGAAGGTCATCAGCTGTCTACTAGTTGGCACCACCTATTCCAAGATTTATTTTGGAATGTGATGCGCTTTGGGGGTATCGGTTTACTCATTGGCTGGAGCCTCAAGACCTGGCTAAGCTGAAGCTTCCGATGGCGGGGTTTCAGATTTCTCTGATTGCTTAGCGGCTTTTTCCTGTTCTCGTTGTTCGCGCTTCTTGCGGCCAGCTTCTAGCACATCAGCCATCGCGGCTTCCATCTGCACCAGCTTGCTCAAGTTACTACGGTAGCTATCAAGATCTTTGCCTAATTTGTCAGTAGGTAAGCGCAACGCTGCCGATAACTTCTCGATCGATTCCTTCCGACCTTCTTCGGTAGTCAACTTTTCGGGGGCAGCACCTTCAATCAATGTAAATAAGCCAATGCCAAACAGGCGACTGTACTTAAACTTAGGATTATTACTCACGGCCTTGATGTTCTGACTGAGAGCATCAGTAGCATCGCTGGTGGCCATGCTGACCAGTTTTCCCAAAGTATCTTGATCACCCAGCTGATCACCCAGGGCTTTTACAGCGCTAGCATCTTGGCGATATTGCTCGACAGAGCTATCTACGGCTTGACAAAGAGAAGTAAAGATGGGCGCTTTATCTTCTTCGGGGCGGTAGTTGGCCATAAACCGATCAAAGCTACTCACTACTCCCAACGCGTAGATTGAGTCGTAATTAAAGTCATCATTGACTAGTAGCAGGTGCATTTCCACAATTAATTCTTCTACCACTCGTCGGAAGATGGAATTGATCGGACGAGTGTAAGAATTATAAAACTTACGCTTGGTATCAGAAACAGTACTCAGATTGCTCACCGGAACACATTTTTTAAAGTATCAACTCTTTATTATTGACTATTTTTTGATCCATGGGGATCGATCGGGTGCGATCGGATTTCTGGAAGACAGCATAATAGCGATTTTGGGGCATTTCAGCGCCCATCACCCAAACTCACGCTAATATTGAATCTGTATTTTTTGGTTCAAGCCATCATGAGTCGTGCGAAAAAAGTAGTATTAGCCTATTCTGGCGGGGTCGATACTTCGGTCTGCATCCCCTACCTCAAACAAGAATGGGGCGTAGAAGAAGTTATTACCCTCGCCGCCGATCTCGGGCAGGGCGACGAATTAGAACCAATTCGCCAAAAAGCGCTCACCTCCGGTGCCAGTGTTTCTTTGGTCGTGGATGGACGGGAAGAATTTGTCCGCGACTACGCCTTTCCAGCCCTGATGGCCAACGCCCTCTACGAAAATCGCTATCCCCTCTCCACTGCCTTGGCTCGGCCATTGATTGCCAAAATGCTAGTGGAAGCCGCTGAAAAATATGGTGCGGATGCTGTTGCCCACGGTTGCACCGGCAAAGGCAATGACCAAGTACGTTTTGATGTATCGATCGCTGCGCTTAATCCTCAATTAAAAGTTTTAGCTCCCGCCCGTGAATGGGGGATGAGCCGAGAAGAAACCATCGCTTACGGCGAAAAATGCGGCATTCCCTCCCCAGTGAAAAAGTCTTCGCCCTTTAGCGTGGACTTGAATTTGTTGGGACGCAGTGTGGAAGCAGGTGATTTGGAAAATCCTTGGCACGAACCCCCCGAAGAAGTATTTGCTCTAACGAAGGCGATCGAGAACACTCCTGACCAGCCCGAATATGTGGAAATTGGCTTTGAGCAAGGCTCCCCAGCGAGCATCAATGGCCAAGCCCTAGCGCCGGTAGACTTGATCGTCCAACTCAATCAGATCGTCGGTAATCATGGCATTGGCCGCATCGATATGGTTGAAAATCGGTTAGTGGGCATCAAGTCTCGGGAAATCTATGAAGTACCCGCCCTCTCTGTCTTGATTCAAGCCCATCGGGATTTGGAAAGTCTGACCCTCAC
>JAGVCD010000024.1 GCA_020059425.1 Chamaesiphon sp.
GCCGCTAGCCACCACATTTTGCCAAAAGTACGCTGATCAACAAAACGCAGCTCCTGACCCTGGGGCATCAAAAACCTGACACGGGCATGTTTCTCTAGTTCCTGGGGTGCGGTGAGCCACAATAATTGGCCAGTCATCCGCAAATGCACCCCCAACCAGCCACGCGGTGACTGGTCGGCATTCACACATTTTGCCAGCAAGTATTTGCCTCGGCGCTGCCACTCCTGAAACACAGCTCCAGTCAGACCGTTAATAAAATCTGGTACTTCCGGGTGAGCGATCGTACTGGCACGCAATACTTCTACTTTGGTGATCGATCGATCAACACTAAACTGTTGCAATCCTCGTCGGACGGTTTCTACTTCTGGTAACTCGGGCATGAATTCGCACAAATAAGGCCAGAGCTATTAAATCATTAACGACTCTGACCTGGGAAGCAGATGGTTTAGCAAGTAAGCCTTAAGCTTTAGCTGCCGGTGCCTTAGCTGCTGCTTTAGGAGGCGCTCCCACTTCTGTTAACTCGCTGACTGCGAAATTATTGGTATTAATACCAGTAGCTGAGCCACTGAAACCGTTGTAATTAACTTTTTCAAACCGAACAATCACATTATATTTGATGCCGCTCTGGTCGATGGAGGCAACGGTGCCAACATCATTGAACCAGTAAGACTCTTTGCGCAAAACTCGCACTGTAGAACCGCGTTGTATCATAACCGCTTTTTTGATGAAGTTTATACCGTCCAGATTACTACCCTAACTGGTGGCACAGAACTATTTAAACTTTAAGTTTTATTAAAGATCGCTGGTTTTGGTAGTACTCAAAGCCACCACACTAAGAGTGGTAAAGACTGGTAGCGCTAGTTTTGGGCCAATGGCCGAGCCAGATATAATGCAAGCAGCAAGCGCCGTGACCGCATATTTTTTGCGCCCTTGATGGCGGGCGATCGAAAAAGGAATTAGCCCCAACAAACCACCCACAACGGTGCCAAAACCAATCAATTGTTCAACAGAATCAGGCATGGTGGTATTCCTTAGATTTTACGGTGAGATACATGGCAGTGATTACAAATTAAAATGCCCAGAATATCGACTATTTCATCAGAGGCAAGTTCCAAACAGCAATTCTAATAAACTAGACCGGCTTATGATACACGGGCTGAGTAACAATTTTACGAATTGCTTGCAAACTTTCTGGATCATCATTAAGCAGCGTGACATAGGCTTCGCCCGGAATCTTTATTTCATTAGATAGCTCCTCTAAGAAATCTTGTTTCTTTTGAAATGTAGAAATTTGCTGTCGATCGAACACGATTCCTAATTGATAGGTATTAGTAACAGGCACAGATTTAATCGACGCAATTTTCAATAAATAAGTCGCTTGAATCGCGGCATAACTAGGCAGCTGTTGCACAATATCCGCGACTTGTTGATCATCTAAATCATGTGCTTCATAAGTAACTTCAGTACTGGTAAAATTCTCAGTAGCGACGGGAATTGCCAATTTCAATTGCTGATATTCAGTGGGTGATAAAATACTAGTTTCTACTTCTTGGATTTGAAGTTGACCTTTTTTATCTACCATCGTGGAATTGATAGAGAGCAGTACTTCCTGATGTTTAGAGTCATCCACTGTTTTGGTATAAAGTTCCAAACTACCTGCTTCTACTTTCTTGATATGAGTGTTGATGAGTGTACCAGCCTCGGACAACTGCGGAATTTTAACTAAGACTAAAAATCTGTTCATTTCCGCAAGTTCTACGTTACCCAAACGAGTTCTTCGGTGATACCAATCATTAGAACTTTCACAAAAAGACTCGGTAGCCATCGCCCGTGGAATAGATATTGCTAAGTAAGAAATAATTGCTAATTCTACTAACCAATAGATTTTGGTACCAGTTTCACCCATATTTTTGATGTTATAACGACCAATCCGCACCACACCCAGACCTTTTTGATCTGAGCTGGGTGTTTTATTCGCCGCCACACTGTTACCAACAGCCTGGGTCTGAGATATTTGGCTGCGAGACTCTACAGATTCTAGCCCCCGCAAGGTGCCAAAAATGGTTAGCCCAGTCAGTAGTCCAAAAAAGCTAGCCACTAAAGGATTGCGAACTTTACCAGATTGAACCGCCCACTTGCCAATAGCACCACCCAAGGAACCCATGCCGATCGGAAAAAGAATAATTAGATAAAAGAGCAGAGCAATCAGGTAAGTAGTACCGCCCACCGCCGCACCGCCCACCAGAGCAGCCAGTGTCATTTTTAAGAGGCCACTCTTTGGGACTATATTACTCGACTGGTAAGATTTCATACGTATTGATCTCAAGTTAGCTAAGTGCCGTAACTTCACACTGCGATCTTTAATTTAAGAGAATTCTCCCAATAAACCGATGTGAGAGACTCTTAAGTCTTCTTCATCAATGTGTTGAATAGACTGATCAATTTTATCTGGTAGGTTTCTGTCCTTACATGACCATTCCAGGGCTAATTGAGATTTTAATTTTGGCAGACTCGCAAACATTTGCTGCCATTGGCTAGAACGAATGCGATTCCCCCATCTGGTTTGTAACTCTCGGGGGTAAGCCTTTTGTGAATAAGTAAAGAAATCAAATGGCTTATTGGCAAGATCTTTGTGATCTAATAGATGAATGAGATGAAACATAAAACCATCTGGAGAAAGATTGCTTACTAGATTTTTCAGCAGCGGCACAATATCATTGATCGGAACATGCTCCAACACAGATTTTGAAAAAATAAAATCAACTTTTTCTTGATTAGGCATTTTTTGAACTAAATCAATGGGAGCTGTGTAATAGATGTTTAATTCTTGCAAAATTTCCGGAGAAATTTTCTTGAAAGAAAGTAGCTTTTCGCAGCGTTCATTGATAATCTCGCGATCTTCAAACATCGAAAGACTATCGAGAATGACCCATCTTAAGGAACTGTCGATCGCTTTAAAAATATTGTCAAACTGCAATAATGGATAAACATCAGTGGCATAAACTTTCTTGGCTCCCAGTAAATAGAACACTAAGGAATGAGTTAGCAACCAGCCACTACCAATTTCCAAACAAACTTTATCTCGCAAAACATACCTTCCCTTGCCAGACTGGAGAAGATAACTAGCAACTTCAGCAGCACAAATATCCAGTCTCTTATCGGTAATTGCTATCCGATCAGAATGAAGTTTATTATATAAATTTTGATAGGCAGTCGATGATTTAATTATCGACTTCGTTTTTTCATTTAATAGATTCTTGATGATATTTTTCATTTGTACTGCTCCAAAATTTTTTTAATTTGCTTAAGTTTTTAGACCATTGACGACGGTCATGGTAACCCGACAAGATTATTCCCATTGTTTTGGAAAGTGCGTTTACGCCATTTTAGAATATCAAACAAAATTCCTACCGATCGAATAACGGCAAGCCTCTTGATATTACGCAATTATTCAACATCCAGATCTAAGAGGGTGTTTAAAAAGATTAAATATCATTGAAAGCGTTGACAGATGAAGACTTGGACAAGATTAAGTTAAAACTCATCTGTCAGGATTCCAGTCTACTTTCCAAACACCCTCTTAAAAAACAAGATCTCTGATGTTATTTGTGGATTAAAAAACACCGTTTCGTAGTTAGCCTTCTGCTTCTCGCTTAATTGCCGCTTCCCCGCCAATTTTGGCAGCTAACCAACCCAAAACCCCTACTACCACCACTGCAATTGTGGTTGCAACCACAGCATAGGTATAGAGAGCGGGCAAGGACTTGCCCTCACCAATAATTTCTTGAACATGGGCTTTGATCGCCTCATTCCAGGCCAAGGCTGCAACCAAGCCCAAAGAAGCAGAAGCAAGTGTAATCATGGTTTGAAGAAACATCCGCACAGTTTCTAGGGACTTGGCTGTAATGTTATTTCGTCTAGACATGGTATTTACCTCAAAACAGTGCCACAGATATTAACAGGAGTTTGCGTCATCTGCAAAGAGTGTCCACATTAAACAGGAGGTGAGACGGTTTCGATTATCATGTGGGTTCTGTTGCCCAGCCTTTCTCCATGAAATCTCTGCAATCTGATGTCATCAATCATTCATCAATCACGATAACTAACTTGGTAGAAGTGTTAGTCGATTGTCCAGGTTTAGAAGGGCTGTATACTTACCAAAGACCACCGGGCACTGATATCCAGGCTGGGGATATTGTCTCTGTGCCTTTTGGAAATCGCACTCTGGGTGGAATTGTGGTGCGGCTCATGAACCAACTGCCGCTGGGCTTGGCGGTGGAGCAAATTAAAGAGGTGAGCGAAGTCGTCTGCACTGGCTTTTTCTCGATCGATTACTGGGATTTATTATTACGAGTCGCCGATTATTACCATACGCCCCTGCTTCAGGTGATTCGGATTGCTCTGCCACCAGGAATTTTGAGCAGATCCCAGCGTCGGGTGCGGCTCATTGCTAAGAAACAGCTGATTGAACAGTCCTTGCCCAACTTGAATACGACGGCTCGGCAGCTGTTAACGTTGTTGCAAGCTAGCCCCGATGGCGATTACACTTGGCAGTTCTTAACTCGCAAAGTACGCAATAGTCGATCGGGGATGCAACAACTCCACAAATTAAAGCTGGTAGCTTCTTATATCGAGCGCCCCAAACTAGCCAAACCTAAGCAACAACAGGTAATTATTCTGACCGGTAATCCGCGCAATTTAGAATTAACTAGTCGCCAAAAAGAAATTTTGCTGTGTTTGCAGCAACAAAGCGGTGAAATGCTCTGGTCAGAATTTCAAAAACTGGCTCGTACTAGTAAAAGTGCCATGGATCGGTTGGCGAGTGATGGCTATGTGCAGATTGTTGATCGAGAGATTTTGCGCCGAGATCAAACTGCTGGCATTTGGCAAGAAGATGTCCAACATCAGTTAACTGCCGATCAGGCTCAGGCGATCGACAAAATCGAAAAATTATTGCAGACCTCCACCACAATTTTGTTGCATGGAGTCACGGGTTCCGGGAAAACCGAGGTCTATCTACGCACCATTCAAACCGTGCTAAATCAGCAGCAATCGGTATTAATGTTGGTACCAGAAATTGGTCTCACCCCCCAACTAACCGATCGGTTTCGGGCACGGTTTGGCGACCGAGTGCTGGTCTATCACAGTGCTTTGAGCGATGGTGAACGCTATGATACCTGGCGACAGATGCTCTTGCCCCATCCCCAGATTATTATTGGCACCAGATCGGCGATCTTTGCGCCATTGCCCAACTTGGGGTTAATCGTGCTGGATGAAGAGCATGACGGTAGCTTTAAACAAGATCAACCGATGCCGACCTACCACGCCCGGTTGGTGGCTGAGTGGCGATCAACATTTGCCAACTGTCCAGTGGTATTGGGTTCGGCCACTCCGGCCTTAGAAAGTTGGCTAGCCGCTGCCGATCGCCCAAATTGGCACTATCTCTCTTTACCCGAACGGGTGACTGGCCGTGATCTGCCGAGGGTAGATGTGGTGGATATGCGCGAAGAACTGAAAAGCGGCAATCGATCGATCTTCAGTCAATCACTACAAACAGCACTAGCTGATCTAAAGTCTGGTCAAGAGCAAGCCATTTTGTTCATTCATCGGCGCGGCCATAGTACTTTTGTAAGTTGTCGGGCTTGCGGCAATACCTTAGACTGTCCCCACTGTGATGTATCTTTGGCTTACCATCAACACTCGGTGGATAGCAATAACCAGCCCCTGTTGCGCTGTCACTACTGTAACCATTTGGCCGTCCAGCCCAAACGCTGCCCCATTTGCGATTCACCCCAACTCAAATTTTTTGGCAGTGGCACTCAAAAAGTGACCGAAGAATTAGCCAAAAGCTGTCCAGAACTGCGCTGCTTACGGTTTGATAGCGATACCACCCGCAACAAAGGCGCTCATCGGAAAATATTGACCAGCTTTGCCCAGGGGGAAGCCGATGTGCTGGTGGGTACCCAGATGCTCGCCAAGGGTATCGACTTGCCCCAAGTGACCCTGGTGGGCATCGTCACCGCTGATGGACTTTTGAACATGCCGGACTATCGATCGGCTGAACGAACATTTCAGGTTTTAACCCAGGTAGCCGGGCGTTGTGGGCGGGGCGAACAGCCCGGTCGGGCTATTTTACAAACCTACAATCCAGAACATCCTACAATTCAGGCCGTGCGCAGCCAAAATTATCAGCAGTTTATTGATAAGGAATTGGTGGCTCGTCAGGAGTGGGCTTATCCCCCCTATGGTCGGATTGTACTACTGCGCTTTAGTAGTGCCGATGCCGAGTTAGTAGAAGCAGTTACCGAACGGGTGGCTGAGCAATTGATTGCCGTGGCCGTCGATCGATACCAAGTATTAGGTCCCACCCCCGCTGTCGTAATGCGCGTAGCCAATCGGTATCGCTGGCAGATTATGTTAAAGTACTGGCCAGAAGCATCGATTCAAATACCAGATGTAGCTAGTATTTACGATAGTTTGGGCGACAAAGTAAGTATGTCGATCGATGTAGAACCGTTAAACTTTTTGTAGATCTGGTAGTAAAATCTGATGCGAATCAAAATCTGTGGCATTACTAAATTAGAGCAAGGACAAGCGATCGCCAAGCTGGGAGCCACCGACCTAGGATTTATCTGTGTAGCGGCTTCACCACGCTATATGAACAATGAACAATTAGCAGAATTGGTGCCACCGTTAGCCCCACTAGTGAACTGCGTAGGCGTATTTGCCGATGCGACGATCGCCACAGTGGTGGAGACAACTCAGATTGCCAATTTCGGCTCCGTGCAATTACATGGTCAGGAAACCTTGGCTTACTGCCAAGAACTCCGGCAACAATTAGGGACAATTGAAATTATTAAGGCTTGGCGAATCAAAAGTAACGAAGATTTACAAGCGATCGATCGGTATAGTACGGTAGTTGATACCCTGCTGTTAGATGCCTATCATCCCGAAGCTTTGGGCGGCACCGGACATACCTTAGACTGGCCGGAGTTAATAGAATTTCAACCAA
>JAGVCD010000223.1 GCA_020059425.1 Chamaesiphon sp.
TAAAATAATCCAATGGTTAGTGGAATGCTAATTGCTAAAATCCAACTCGTTGTTACAGTTCCCCATTCCGGCGTACCTGAGCTTAGTTCGAAGATAGAGCCAATTGAGGCGATCGCTGATATACAAGCACCTAATAAACATAAACCACTTAAAGGAGTGTACGTTACCATGTTAGCTATTTAACTCCATTGTTTATTTGTTTAACTGCCTGGATGGAAAAACCTTTCTTTTTCAGTTCTTCTGTAAGAGTCAGACTATCCGTAATGTGATCGACAAATAACACCCCATTTAGATGGTCCATTTCATGCTGGATCGCTCTCGCTAGTAAGCCATCGGCTTTTAATTTTTTTGGGCGACCATGTTCATCTTTGTAGCTAACTTCTACTTGATCTGGACGTTCTACATCCATGTATATCCCGGGAATACTTAGGCAGCCCTCTTGGTCTTTGCACAGGGATTGACTATAGTTCTTGATTTCTGGATTAATTAATACGAGTGGTGGAGCCGCAGGATTTTCTAGTTCACAATCGATGACAATTAGTTGCTTGTGGATTCCTACTTGTGGCGCCGCTAAGCCAATTCCGTCAGAGCTATACATTGTTTGCAGCATCTCTCGAATGGTTTTTCTTAGTTCGTCGTCTATTTTACTAATTCGCTTGGCAGTTTGTCTGAGGGTTTTGTCTCCCAACACGTGAATAGTTAGTGGGGGTTTATCTATTTTTTTCTTTTCGACTAAAATCTGAACAGCCATAGGATTATTGACATTATGCTAGTGGGAGATTCTAGCTAATAGAGAGTTTTATACAATACATTCAATTGTAACAGTATCTAAATTAGCAACGTGCTAAAGCTTGAGATAAATCTAGTGCTGTTGGATATCGATCGATCACTTGATGAGCTGTTACTCTGTGAATTACTTGAGCGACTGCTGGCGTGATGCTAGGAATATTTTCTAAGTTAAATTGATAGCCATTTTTAGTTAGTTGGAAAAACTCGCTAGGATTGCGTCCAGTAGTCAAAAATATAATTGTTGGTCCGATTGCATAGAGGTCAGATTGGAGGACGGGTTTTCCTTGATTTTGTTCAGGAGGCATATAGTCGGGAGCCCCGATGCGGGTGCTACCACCAGAGCCAATTTCTTTGACTGCTCCAAAATCGATCAAGAAAATTTGCCGTTCAACATTGCTAACTAACAAATTCGCAGGCTTGATATCTCGATGAATTAGGGGTGGTTTTTGGCCATGGATATAGGACAAAATTTGGCAGAGCTGGAGCATCCAGTCGATGGCCTGCTGTAAAGTTACTGGACCATGTTGATGAACGTAGTGTTCCAAATCTTGACCATGCACTAATTCCATGGCCAGGTAACGTTGTCCTTCTTCCCAGAAAAAGTCTTGATATTGGGGAATGCCAGGATGTTGCAGAGTTTTCAGTATTTTAGCTTCTCTTTCAAATAATTCCTGTGCTTTAGCGTGATGGGCTATATCAGCATTCATTTCTTTCAGTACTAATAGTTTTTGACCAGTCCAAGCTAAATAAGTGGTACCCATACCGCCTTGTCCCAAAACCTTGAGGATTTGATATTCGCAAACAGTTTTGAGAACATTGATTGCCTGCCCACAGTGGATACAAAAAAGTTGATGGGGCGGATTGTCTTGATGTTGACAAACTGGGGAGGTGTGAATCTGTTCAAATTTGATTAGTGGTCCATTCGGTGATAGTTGAATCACCGTGTTGTGAGTAAGAATTGCTTTGTGTACTATTTGACCTTTGATTAATACACCATTGCTACCATGATTAATTACTTGCCAACTATCGGTGAATACTAGTTCAGCATGAAATCTGGATACTAAAGGATGATCGATTACTACTTGGTTTTCGGGGGATCTGCCTAGTCGAATTTGTCTGGATTGATCAAATTGCCATTGCTTAAGAATTTCTCGATTAGTTGCATCGAAGAGGGTTATTATCACCATTGCGGCTCTATTTTTCTATGCTAACGAGAACTGCAATCGTTGTAATGTTGTCATGGCCGTTATAGATGTTACCAAATTCTACTAGTTTATTGACTCCTGCTGATAAGCTGATGTCTTTTCTTACCATTGGTCGCAGGAGTTCTTCACCGTGTATTTCTAATAGATCTTGATCGGTGAGACCATCAGAAGCCAACAATATCAATGTATCTTCCCGCAAGCTGAAAAACTGAATTTCTGGATCGATCGAGTCTTCATCGCGAGGGCCAATTGCTTGGGTTAGCTGGTATGAGTCATGCCGCCCGTAAGCTATCTCTGGTTCTACCCCACGCAAAATTTCCCGTTGTCCTACCTCATGATCGAGTGTGATTTGGACTGGGTTTCCATGGGCTTCTAAAATGTAGCAGCGGGAGTCTCCCACATGAGCAACGGCAACTTGGTTGCCTTGGATCATGACCATGACAAGAGTGGTGCCCATTCTACCGTTACCGGCAGCAGCTTTGTCTTGATTTATCTCGAACAGGGCTTGATTGGTAAATAGAATAGACTGTTGAATTTCTTCGCTACTGGGTAAAACATCTTGCCAGTTTTTTCCCCAATAATTTTGTAATTTTTGGATAGCCATGGCGCTGGCCACTTCACCAGCGGCATGGCCACCCATACCGTCGCAAAGGATGTAAAGACCTTGATATTCTGAATTTATCCCTTCCGGGTTTTGTTTAATCCGGTAGTTAGTTTCAATACTGTAAAAATCTTCATTATGGTCTCTTTGTTGGCCAACATCGGTGGCAGCAGCTGCTTCTAGTCCCTGGACTGTTACTGGTGTGAGGGTCTTATCTGTTGTTTGATTATTTTCTGCTTGTGTCTTAACTTGCCGGAGATGTTGCTCTAATCTTTCGATTGTTAGATTGTTTTCTGTTTGCTTTATTTCTATCAAAGATGATCGTAATTTGGAATCTGGGAGTAACTTCCACCAAAAATCTACTAAATATTCTAAAGAGAGTGGTTGTTCTAATATTTCGGGGATGAGTCGTTGGCAGTAAATTTGCTGATTGTCATGCACAAAGAGATTATCGGAGTCTAATAAGCTGGATCTGACTGCCCATGGCTCTAGATAAACCCAAAGTTGTAATAGGGTGTTGCACCATTCAGCTAGTTGGGATGGTGATTGCTCTTCTTGGCATCGATCGAATAGAGTGGCATTGCCGTCATTGCTCTCTAAAATGAGGACTGCTTGATCATTGCGATGCCAAGCATCGTAAAGTTGTGGTATGTGCTCACTTAGCAATGGTTTTAAAGCTAAGTATGGACGAGCTTCTTGGCTAACACCCCCTCTTTCCCACAGCTCCCATTCTGGAAAAACGGTCGGTAGTTGTCCTAGCCTGGCTGGGTCAGGATCTACCGGCTGTTGTTTCATCAATTCTTGCAAGGGTGATGACTGGTTGGGTAAGCTGTCGATAACTTTTACTAGAGTGGTTCGTGCTGGTAATTTTTTTATCTCTAATTCGAGTTTTTGATATCTGGCCCCTAAGTATAGGCGAGCTGGCAACTGCCCATCGTTGAGTTGCGGTGTTGTTGTTTCTCCATTATCTGGGGAGTGATCAAAGACCACTGCCCAGCGACAAACTAAAGAAAAGCCACATTTTTGGCAAAAATTGTGATTTAGCGGATTGTTCAAGCTGCACTGGGGACAAACAAGCATATACACTGATGTGACAATTAGGTGATTTCTTAGGCTCGAATTTGGAGTATTTTACTTGATCTATTGCCACGGCGAGCCAACATCTTCCTAGTATGCCATGTGCAACCTTGAGAATATCAAACGTTGCTAAAATTTTACCAGTCAGCTTTTAAAATGCTGACTGGTACGCAAAAGCCTGGACATGGGCTTGCTGTTGTTAACCGAAGAAGGCTGGCTGATGGCGAATTAGGTTTAAAAACTCTTCTCTGGTTTTTTGGTCTTCCTGAAAGGCTCCCAGCATGGCGCTAGTGACTGTCCAAGAACCGGGCTTTTGGACACCGCGCATTACCATACACATGTGGCTTGCTTCCATGACCACTGCTACTCCTTGTGGTTCTAACACCTCTTGTAAAGCTTCGGCTACCTGACGGGTAAGTCTTTCTTGGACTTGTAGTCGGCGTGAAAACATTTCTACAATTCGCGCTAGTTTACTTAATCCGACAACTTTTTGGTTGGGGATATAAGCAACATGTGCTCGACCCATAAAAGGCAGCATATGGTGTTCGCAAAGACTGAAAAAAGTGATATCTCGCACCAAAACCATTTCATTGTGGCCTTCATCAAAGATGGCTCCGTTAATAATGTCGTCGAGAGATTGTTCATAACCACTGGTCAAGAATCGCATGGCTTCTGCCACCCGCTTGGGTGTTTTTAGTAACCCTTCACGTTCTGGATCTTCGCCTACTCCTTCAATGATGGTACGAACTGCTACCATCATATCGTCGTTATTCTCGTGTTTTTGATGAGGTGCCTGTACTGGTTGGCCGCTAGAGTTGGTGTTGCGATCGGGTCTAACAGAAGGTTTGGAGATAGTCATAGATATTGTTAAAGGAATGATAATGCCCAGCTAGAAAGCCCCAGCACTGGGCATAATGGTGAGTTCTTCGATGGTGGTAGTTTGCGGAGTATTCGCAGCGTAGAGAATCGATGCTGCTACTGCTTCGGCAGTGAGCATGCCTGACCGATCAAAATCTGCTTGTACTTGTTTTTGATCCCAAAGGGGAGTATTGACGGATCCTGGATAAACTGCTGTTACCCGAATGCCATGTGCTCTTTCTTCGGTGGCTAGTGCCTTGGACAGAGCGACGAGACCGAATTTGCTCACCGAATATGCTCCCCAGTCGGGGAATACTTGTTGACCAGCGATGGAAACCACATTGATAATGGTGCCGGATTGCTGCTGACGCATTTGGGGCAATACCCCTTGAGTTACTTGCAGAACACTGGACAGGTTGAGATCAATAATATGTTGCCAATCTGCTAAGGGGGTGTCTATTAACGGGTTGGTATAGGCTGTGCCAGCACTATTTACCAAGATATCGATAGAACCATGGTTCTGAATGATTTCGGTGATTTGAGTGCGAACCACAGCGAGTTGGACGAGATCTAATTCGTAACCTTTGGCTTTAACCCCTGCTGCTGTGGTTGCTTCTAGTACTGGCTGTAGACGATGGTTGGATCGACCAACTAGGAGTAGGTTGATGCCTGCATTGGCAAAAGCTAAAGCTGTGGCTTTGCCAATGCCACTACTTGCGCCAGTAATTAATGCTGTTTTATTTGCCATTGCCGATCATTTAAGTGGATTAATTGAATCGTCCTGATAATTATGAATTTTTGTTAATAATCTTTGAATAAATTATAACATGATGCTACAAAGTTTTATTTTCTAGGAATATTCCCATTTGTCGGAATTTTTGGTAACGCTGTTCTTGTAAGTTGGTGATACTTAAGTTCAGAAGCTCCTTTAAATTGGCCACTAGTGACTGGCGTAGTGTTTCTGCTGCTTTGATGGAGTTGGCGTGCGCCCCACCCCAAGGCTCGGGCAGAATATGATCTAGAATTCCTAACTGTTTGAGGTCTTGAGCGGTAATTCTGAGAGCCTCTGCTGCTTGGGGAGCTTTTTTAGCATCTTTCCAGAGGATCGCGGCACAGGCTTCAGGGGTGGCGACGGTGTAGACAGAATGTTCTAGCATTAGTAGCCTGTCACCGACCCCAATTCCCAGGGCGCCACCTGAACCACCTTCGCCGATGACGGTACAGATAATTGGTACTTCTAGTAAAAACATTTCCCGCAGGTTGTAGGCGATCGCTTCACCCTGACCAAGTTCTTCTCCTTCTAATCCTGGCCAAGCGCCGGGGGTGTCAATAAAGGTGAGAATTGGCATCCCAAAACGATTGGCATGTTCCATCAAGCGCATGGCTTTACGATAACCACTGGGTGCGGCCATGCCAAAGTTGCGGGCAACGTTGTCTTTGGTATCGCGGCCTTTTTGATGACCGAGCATCATGACCGCCATTCCATCTAGGCGGGCAATGCCTCCCACTAAGGCCGGATCATCACGACCACCTCGATCGCCATGTAATTCAATCCACTCATCGGTGATTGCTTGGATATAGTCCAGGGTACTAGGTCGGCGAGGATGACGAGCAAGTTGTAGGCGCTGAGAAGGATTCAGGTTACTGAAAATTTCTTCTTGGAGCTGCACGTATTTGGTTTCTAGTGGTTGGAGTTGACTAGAGACATCGACGCCACTTTCTTCAGCAAGTTCACGAATATTTTGAATTTTTTGCTGAAGCTCAAAGAGCGGTTTTTCAAAGTCCAGGAGCAGGGGTTTGCGTTCTACTGCCATAGCGATCGAGGGGATAAAGGAAAGAACTAGCCACTAACGAGAGAAAGCAGGGGACGAAAGCCATGCTTCAGAGAAGCCTGGCCAATTTGTTCCATTTTGGCCACGGTAATTTGATTGCGACCCCAAGAAAAATTAGTATGCCATTTTTCAAACTCCAAAATCATAGACTCTGCAAAACAGGCAAAAAGCTGTCTAGCTGGTACATCCATGCTGACGATGTTCATGATTTTCCAGTCAATGTCCAGAGAATGTTCGACAATTCCGCCATTCATGACATGGACATGGGGATGCTGCACCTTACTGCCGAGATTTTTGGGATAGCCACCATCAATGAGTAGGCAAGGTTGCTGGAGTTGGCTGGGGTCAATTTCTACTCCCTTAGGCATACTAGCTACCCAGACAATGATGTCGGCGGCAGGGAGAGCGATCGATAGATCAAGAATTTGGCCGCCGCCTAGTTCAGTTTGGAGATTTTGCAATCGCTCCTGGTTGCGAGCGACCAGGAGTAAATCTTTTACGGCTGTTTTAGTGGTGAGCCATCGACACACGGCACTACCAATATCGCCAGTTGCACCAACAACAGCCACTTTAGCATCAGCTAAATTGATACCGAGTTGCTGTGCTCCCTGTTCGACCTGCTGGCAAATAATATAAGCCGTGTGAGTGTTACCGGTGGTAAAACGCTCAAAATCTAGTTCAACATTGCGGACTTGCTTGTTGTTGCTCAGATCAAATTCTTCAAAAATGATGGAAGAAAAACCACCCAAGGCCGTGATATCAATACCCTGTTTTTGAGCATGTGCCATCGCATTGAGAATCTTGCGAATTGCTGCTTTGATCCGACGGGCGGCCAGCATTTCGGGCAAAAAGCAAGATTCTACGTAGTAGCCTTCGATCATCTGACCGGTGGCGCTAGTTACCTTGATATGATCGACAGTTTGGGGTGGTGCACTGCACCAAAAATCTAGACCCTGATCAGCATATTCTGGGTAGCCCAAATCTTTAGCAACATTCTTGGCGTGTTCCAAACTGGTGAGATGACCGATAAGACCAAACATGTGTAAGTTGTGAGCTAGTGGACTATGAACTATTGAATTGAAAACTTAGCAGTGGTGATTGCTCTGCTTAAGCTCCCATCAGTCCATAGGCAGACATGCGCATGATTTCGCCGGTACTAAAACCAATATTACCGAGTGCTTCACCATAAGCAATCATGAAGTCTTCGATTAAAGCGTCCTTCTCCATTCCTAGTACTTTGGCATCGCCAGCTACTTGGTTGAGCATTTTCCACACTAGGGGTAGATTTTGCTTGTTAGCTTCTTGGAGTTCGGCCTTGGCACTATCTAGATTGGCTTTCAGCCATTCTTCGCCAAAGTTGAGGTGCATGTATTCATCTTTGACAACGCCCTCGGTGATTTTACGAGCAAAGTCGTCAGCGACAGGGATGTAGATGTTGTAGGCGGCGATCGCAAAGCATTCAATGATCAAAGATTGAATGAGCAAGCAAGTAACCAACTTGCCAGCGTCGGCAGCTATCTGAAAATTGCGGTGTAAGGGGGCGAAAAATTCTTTGGCGAAGCCCAGATCAGCAATGACACTCAAATTTTTGGCGCAGGCTTCAAAGCCTTTTTTGTGCTTTAGTTCCATCCGGGAGAGTTTCACTAGTTCTTCTTGCTGATCGGGGAGCATGTCGGCTAGTTTGACATAGTTGTCATGAGCTTCGTCTTCGCCCTCGATCACGATCGCATTGATACGACTGTAGGCATCTTTATAAGCTTCACTGTGAAAGTCGAGTGCCAAACTGGCTGCCATTTGCACCATGGGTGGTAATTCTCCTAGAACTGCTATGAATGAGCAATTATGTAATACGTTGGGGGTCTCAACCTTAGCAGTTCGCGGCAGATTGAGATATATCTTAACGCTGATCTTCAATATCTTAGCAGAGTCTGGGATCTTTGTTGGGTGTTGGTTCTAAGCTGGTTTTTTCAATGTCGATCGCAGGTTCAAAAGTAAATACTGATGGAAAGGTGATTTTTCTTGCAGTGGTGGAGTATCGATTTTGAGTACTGGATAATTTAGTGACATGTTGCTTATTAGCGATATGTAGTATCGTGTCTTATCTGTAGTTATTATCACTAGACCAACAAGCCTAGCAGAGCTAACTACTAGTTTTTTAACATATGGGATACTGGCTGCGCTGAGGTTTTGTTTTATCCAAACATAAAGTGGAGGGTCAATAAAATGACCCCCCACTTGCAATATAAAGCTAGTTACTCAACAACAAGAAAAAGTATGTTATTTATCTAAATTGATAGTTTAAGGATCGACACATGACAGCCCCATTTAAGAATTACGTGGGGTGATATATGGATATCATTTACAGTGTTGATTTTATTCGATCGATCGCCCACTCTATTACTATCAGGTTTGTTATGGCCGAGTTTTTTGAATTTGAAGCCGATTTTGTGAAATCCCTACGCTGCATCCCGATGCAGGTGCGCTACCACTTAGATATGTGCGGGATTAAGCTCAAGTTACCCCAATGGGAAAAATTTGATTTGGCCGATCGACAGCAGCTAGCCGACCATACAACCAATAATGCCGCTGAGATTCAAAAGTACCGAGATTTATTAGTGGAAATGATTCGATCGAGAACTGGTGAAACTGCTACTGAACTATCGATCGATCCAGCTCCACCTTGGTCAGATTTGACAGTTATTCCAGACTTGATCCAGTCTAGGTGCCGTAATGCTGGCCTAGAAATCAGTTTAGGAAAATGGTCACAGCTATCGCCCTTGCAGCGCTTCGCCCTTTTGAAGTTGAGTGGATCTAGCCACGAACAAAACAACTTTGTGCCAGCTCTAAAAGAATTTGGTCTATAAAGTGTAGGTGAAATCCTTGATTAACATTCCTGGCACCCAACTACCGCCTAAACTACGCTGGCCATAACTATCTATGTCTGCCACATATTCGGCAAAATTGGTGACGGCCAGCAGGTTATTGCCCCAAAAGTTATAGAGGCTCTCATCAAAGCGGAGATTGTTAATTGGTGCGATGATTTGGCCGTTTTCTACCCAGAAACAAGCATACCGAGTCATGCCAGTAATCCGACCGGTCTGTCGATCGCTACAGTTCAAATAATGTAAGTTGCTCAAATATAGTCCAGTATCCAGTTCTGCCAAAATTTGCTCTTTGGCCAAGTGGCCAGTGTCAACTTCAGCCGCCCGCAGTGTTTCTCCGGTGTTAGCCTGGTTAGAAACTTTTTTGTATTCTTGGGCCGTGCGGGTGTTGACTAAAGTATTCTCTAATTGACCAGCTTTGATCAAAGGTATTTGTGGTGGTGCAATTTCCCCCAAATGGTTAAATTGGGGTATCAGTCCATGGCTAAAATTTTCTTGGAGCGTGAATAGATGAGATAGCTGTCGGCCATCACGCATTTGCGCCAAAATGCTGTGTCCTTGTTGCATCGCTGATTCACTCAAGCCGCCCCAAGTCATTACTTCGACTAGGTTGGCCACGGCGGCGGGGGCTAAATAGGTGCGATATTTACCAGGCTTAATAGCCTGTGGCGTTTGAGCCAGCCGCGCTAATTGCTGACGGGAAGTGTCGATTTGGGCTTGATATTTGGCGGGGAGCCAGTCGCTACCGGCCAAGGTTCCTTTTACGGCTTGACCATCGGCGGTAAATAGAGAGTAGTCCAGAGTAAATGTATCGGTGGCAAACCAGTGTTGTTGGCCACTGCTATCGGCATAGCCTCGAATGACTGTGCCGCCAGCATAGATGCCGGTAAAGTCTAGATCTTGGACAGGGGCAAGAATGGCGGTGGTGACTTGATCGGGCGCTAATAATTGGCCTTTTTTGACCTGATGGCTGTGGGCTTGGCCAGTGGGTAGTACTTGGTAAGGATCGATCGGCACCCCAGCCATCTCGGTACGCAGGGTATTTAAAATCTGCAGGGCTTGCTGCCGATCGATTTCTGCTCCCGTACAAGGAAACTCGTAGCGGCAGTTTTTTTGTTCTTGAAAGAGAGTTAGCTGGTAGCGGGCATCGCGCACAGTGCCCGATTGTCTGACCTGAGCGCGATTAAAACGAGTGAACACGCTGTCTTCACCCTGTAGAATCAGGACGAAATGCTCGTGGTCTGCTAAATTTTGCCGTAAATCTTGGACTACTTGCTCAAAGCCAGTGGCCATTGCCGAACTAAAAGTCATGATTGAAATGCTCTTGCTGCTGAATATGATTGATTTTTAGCCGCCGCCGAATACTTCGACATTAGCAAAAGCGGCTACTGGTGAACCATGGCCAACCCAAATCATTTGATTGGGTTCGCCTTTGCCACAGTAGGGTGAACCATAGGTTTGCCAAGTACTGGCATCACCTACGGCTACTAAATTTCCCCAAAAATTGGGTGTGATGTCGCGGTAGTTAGGGTTACGCAGGGTGGTGGTGAGTTGGCCATCTTTAATTAATTTGGCATATTCGCAGCCAAACTGAAATTTGTGGCGCTGGTCATCGATCGACCAGGAACGGTTGGATTCCATATAAACGCCAGATTCAATGCCACTAATAATTTCTGCAAAACTAGAACTACCCGGTTCCAGATTAATATTGGCCATGCGATCGATCGGTGGACGGTTCCAGTCACTGGCGCGGCTACAAGCCACTCCTGGCAACTTAGAACGGGATTGACTATCGACGCTACCCA
>JAGVCD010000295.1 GCA_020059425.1 Chamaesiphon sp.
AGTTCATCGCCTTTATAAAAACAATAAATTAGCTCAAAAACAACCGATATCCTGGGTTCTCGGTCTCATCCCAATAGACATAGCCTAATTGATCCAGAAACTCCTGCCAGGCTGATCGATCGATCACCGGCACCTGAATCCCAATCAAGATCCGGCCATAGTCTGCTCCGTGGTTACGGTAATGAAAAAGACTAATATTCCAATCCGGATGCATACTATTCAAGAAATCGGTTAATACTCCTGGCCGTTCCGGAAAATCGAATCGATAAAGTAACTCATCGTTGGCGACAGTAGAACGACCGCCCACCATATGGCGCAGATGCAACTTCGCCATTTCATCACCCGTCAGATCCAATGTTTGGAAGCCTTCTGCTGTTAAATTGGCAATAATTTCCTTGGTATCGGCATGGTTTTGCACCTGCACCCCCACAAAAATATGGGCGGCTTGCTCATTGGCCATCCGATAGTTAAATTCGGTGAGACTACGCTTCCCCACTGCCGAGCAAAATCGTCGAAAACTACCGCGCTCTTCCGGAATCGTCACCGCCAAGATGGCTTCCCGCTGTTCCCCCACTTCCGCCCGCTCGGCCACGAAGCGCAGCCGATTAAAATTCATATTGGCACCACAGGCGATCGCCACCAATGTCTGATCTTGAATTTGTTCCCGTTCCACATAGGCTTTGGCTCCAGCCACGGCCAAAGCTCCCGCTGGTTCTAAGATCGACCTGGTATCTTCAAAAACATCTTTAATTGCTGCACAAATATCATCGGTATTTACCAAAATCACTTCATCGACGTATTCCTGACAGAGCCGAAAGGTTTCTACACCGACCTCTTTCACCGCCACTCCATCGGCAAAAAGACCTACCTGAGTCAGTTTTACCCGCTGGCCAGCTTTCAGCGATCGACTCATCGCGTCCGAATCTACTGGCTCTACACCAATAATTTTGATCTCCGGATACAGTCGTTTCACATAAGCTGCCACCCCAGAAATTAGACCACCACCGCC
Source organism: Chamaesiphon sp. (assembly GCA_020059425.1). The sequence goes on from JAGVCD010000295.1 coordinate 1,010, forward strand.
AATCGCCACAAAAATAGCATGAATAGGCTGCTGATACTGGCGTAGAATTTCCATGCCGATCGTCCCCTGGCCAGCAATCACATCCGGATCATCAAAGGGATGCACAAAGGTCAAACCTTGCTCATTTTCTAATTTACGGGCGTAAGCACAGGCATCATCGTAAGTATTACCATACAAAACCACTTCGCCATCCCGCGCCCGCACTGCATCAACTTTGACCTGGGGCGTAGTAGTCGGCATCACAATTACAGCTCTAGTACCCAATCGTTTCGCTCCCAAGGCGACACCCTGAGCATGATTCCCCGCCGAAGCGGTCACTACGCCTTTTTTGAGCAACTCGGGGGAAAGCTTAGCCATCTTGTTGTAAGCGCCACGCAGCTTAAAAGAAAACACCGACTGCATATCTTCCCGCTTTAGTAGCAATCGATTTTGGAGGCGGCGAGATAAATTGGGGGCAAGATCCAAGGGGGTTTCTTGAGCCACATCATAAACCCGGGCAGTGAGAATTCTGGCAAGATAGTCGTTCATGGCAGGGGTAATGGGCAGCGAAAATCCTATTATCACCTCAGTATTGATCGATTACCGCAAATTTATAGTATTCACTAGATTAAATTGATGTTCAGCACTATTGGCAAGATAGATCAGACCGGCTTATTTAGATATTAATCAGAATTTTCAAAGCTATAATCTATAATTCAGTTCGATCGATTAGTTCCAATAATTTATTTTGTAAATTTTCTTTAGCTATTTTACTGCGCCGATCACGCACAGTTTGAGAATCTTTCTGCTCTTGCAGCTGTTTCATGAGGGCAGATTGGGTCATTACTAGACCAATCTGCCGCGCCACTTGAGCTAACAAATCAACCTCGGACTGTTGCCACTGTCGAGCCGCCCGACTCATATGACCAATTAATAAACCATGCAGCCTGCTTTCGACAATCACCGGAGCTACAATATTGGCACGAATCTCTAGCCGTTCCATCATCTGTAAATGGCATTCAGTTAGATTAGTGGTGTAAATATCGTTAATAGCCGAAATCCTACCCGCTTCGTAGCCACAGCCTCGGTTAGTTTGTAAACAGGTATCAATAATCTCTTCACCTCTGATAGCCTTGATCGTGGAGTCAACAGATTCCACCACAATCTTGCCAGCAAAATTAGCATCCATTTGAAAAAAGATTGCCCGGTGCAACTGTAAAGTTACACGCATTTCATCCATTAACATCATCATGAAATCATATGGACTGCCGGAACCAGGCAGCTGAGTGCTAATCTGAGACAATATCTGTAATTGAAGATTAGTCGGTTGGAGAACCGTTTTGTCACCGACTGGTATCTGATTCACTAGGTGTTCAGTCCCCATGTTGTTCTTGGCAATTTCTGCTTGATTTAAGATCAAACCTAAAAAGTTAGCAATATCAGCGCAGATGTCTATCTCCCACTTTTGCCAGTGACGACTCACTGAGCACTGCTGAACACAGAGCAATCCCACCAACCGATCTCGAGCCATGATGGGAGCTGCAATATTAGACTTGATTTGAGCTTGTTGATACAGTGATAGTTGTTCTAGTGAAAAACCACTGGTGTTGGCATCATTGACAACTAGGATTAAGCCATCACGATATCTCTCCACCTCCACCATCGACTTTGTGAAAAAAGTTTCGCTCACTTGTTCGTCAATCAATAGCGAAAAATGGGGGGAAACCTCTTGTGCTTTAATAGTCCCGTTCCAGTTAAGACCGAAGTTATAAACAAATGATCGATCGGTTCCCAAAATTTGCTTGATTACCTGCACCGCTTGCTCGTAAACTGGTTTAATATTGCTGCTTCGCTGGGAAAGAGCTAGTAAATCTCGAAACAAGGCAGCTTGAGCATCCACCGCCTGCTGTTGGATCAAAGATCGTTGAAAATTATCAATCAGCCGGTAAGAGCTTTTGGTTAAGCGATCTACTTCCTGTGCATGGACAGGCAAAATGGTATCGGAAGACAGAAAATTACCAAAATGTCTGACATTAGCTTGAGAAATTTCTTGATCAAGGTGGTGCAGATCTGTCGATAATCTACGCACCATCAAAATGGCTAACGAACAGCTCACCGTTCCAACAGCCAAAAACATCACAGTGAATAAGATGGTCTGTTTACTACTATCTATCGCCGATACTGTCTGGCTATTGACCGCAGGTCTACTCACGCGAATACTGCGATCATTTGCTACTGTAATACCCAGCATCAACATTGCCAGCACCCAAGTCAAGATAATCCAAAAGATTTGTCGATTTAAACTACTAATAGATTTAGAAAAGTTTAGTTTACTAGAGCTAGAGGTATGATTATTCATAGATAGATTTGATAATTTCTATGCGTTGGTGATTGATTATCGATCAGTATTTAAATCTCATGTGTAAAAGAAGTAAAATCATCAACTTGCCAGTTAGCAATAGTAGTATTTCGGAAATTAGCTTGGTGAAAATTGCTACCTAGAGCTTGTAAATTGACCAGCTTGGCGCCAGTGAAGTTGGCATTTTGACAGTTAGCATCACTTAAGTTTACATTACATAAATCAGCACCAATTAGCTGGGTGCGGGTTAAATTTGCGCCAGGCATGTGAGCATCAGTCAGATCAGCTCGGTTGAACAAAGCTGAGGTTAAGTTAGCATCGCGCAGATTCACTCCCAACATAAATGTGTTCTGCAAATTAGCGCGGCTCAAGTTAGTCTCTGCCAAATTAGCTAAACTGAGATCAGCTCTCATAAAATTTGCTCCAATCAGATTAGCTGCTGTCAAATTTGCACCACTGAGGTTGGCTTCGCTTAGGTTGGCACCGCGTAAATCAACTGCCCGTAGATCGGAGCCCTCCAAATTAGTGCTACTTAAATTAGCTGCTCGCAGATCGACACCACGCAAATTAGATTCGGTCATTTCACAGTGGCTCAAATCAACTTTACGAAACCAAAAAGCCTGTAGATTGGACATCATCAAAACAGAGCCGCTCAAATCTGGATTAATCAGTGAGTTTATTTTTCGCCAATTATTCCAAGCATCTGCTCCCTTCTTGAATTGAGCCAGATGCTCCGGATTAGCCATTTCAATTCAACCCTCAATCGCCAGAATTCTTTGACATGATGTAAATACCCACTGATTCTATCTTTTTTTTTACTTTTTACCATTCCCATTGATATAACAATCAGCAGAATTACTCAGAATTGAGTTGGACAATTCTATCATCTTAATAGCCTAGATATTGAACCACTGAGTATCAATTAAAGCATCAAAACATTAGATGATACTAGCTCAAAAATGCAGTTCAGCAACAGGAATATGCGATAATCCATTGGGTTATATTGGAAATTGTGTAGAAAGTCGCTTACCCGTGATATGACAAGCTACATGGCAGATAAGGAGAAGTATCATGGTTAAAATAGGCATTTTAGGTTTGGGTACTGTAGGTACAGGTACTGCCCAGATTTTGCTTGACCCTAGCGGTCGGCACCATCTTTTGAAAGAAATTGAAATTGCTAAAGTTGGTGTCAGCAATATTGAAAAGCTCCGCTCCCTTAGTTTTGCCCCTGGTGTTTTAACTACCGACTTGGAATCGATCGTTACCGACTCTGAAATCTCAATTGTCGTAGAAGTAATCGGGGGCTTAGAACCAGCTCGCACTTTAATTCTCAAGGCTATCAATCACGGTAAGCATGTGGTGACAGCCAACAAAGCCGTAATCTCCCGGTTTGGAGATGAGATTTTTACGGCGGCCAATAAAGCGGGGGTCTATGTTTTGCTCGAAGCGGCTGTGGGTGGTGGTATCCCCATTATTCAGCCCCTCAAACAGTCTTTAGGCGTAAATCGTATTCATAAAGTTACGGGCATTATCAATGGCACCACTAACTACATTCTGAGCAGAATGACTACGGAGGGCGGTGAGTTCGGAGATATTTTGGCGGATGCCCAACAGCTGGGCTATGCCGAATCTGACCCCACCGCCGATGTGGACGGCTTAGACGCTGGCGATAAAATTGCCATTCTAGCCGCCTTGGCCTTCGGAGATCGCATTAAACGAGAAGATGTTTACTGTGAAGGGATCCGCAAAGTAGGTGCTACCGACATTGCCTATGCCGATCGACTGGGCTATGTAATTAAGCTGCTGGCGATCGCCGAAAAATCTGCTGATGGTTTAGTATCAGTGCGCGTTCACCCTACCTTATTAGTTAAATCTCACCCTTTGGCCAGTGTGAATGGTGTTTATAATGCCATTTTGGTAGAAGGGGAACCTTTGGGTCAGGTGATGCTCTTCGGTCCAGGAGCCGGGGCCGGCGCAACGGCTTCGGCTGTTGTCTCCGATTTAGTAACTATCGTGGCGGCGCGTCAATGTCAAAATGCTGTCGTTAATCCACTCCTAAGCTGTCCACATCAGCATTATGCCCAAATGGCTGCCTTAGAAAATCTGGCGGGACGCTTCTATGTGCGCTTTCAAACGAAAGATTTGCCCGGCACGATCGGCTACATCGGTACTGCCTTTGGCAACCATCAAGTCAGTATTGAGTCGATCGTCCAAACTTCAGTCAGCGCTGCCGGGGCAGAAATAGTGGTAGTCACCGGGGAAGTGGCCGAATCTAATTTTAGGCAGGCATTGCAGTCGATCGGCCAATTACCAGCAATTCAAAGTATCCCGGCTATTTTAAATGTTGTGCAATAACACAAAGAACCTAGCACAGTCATGACAAATTAGGTGTTATATCCGAACCCGTATCCGAAAAATCCTGTGTTAGAATTTACACATCAGGCTAGCAGCAGGTGATGGAGACAAACCATGTTTGAACGCTTTACAGAGAAAGCCATTAAGGTCATCATGCTGGCCCAGGAAGAGGCACGTCGCCTGGGACACAATTTCGTCGGCACCGAGCAAATCCTACTGGGTTTGATTGGTGAAGGCACCGGAGTCGCGGCCAAAGTCCTAAAATCGATGGGTGTTAATCTCAAAGATGCCCGCATTGAAGTTGAAAAAATTATCGGTCGAGGTTCTGGGTTCGTGGCGGTGGAAATTCCTTTCACACCCAGAGCTAAGCGTGTTTTAGAATTGTCCTTGGAAGAGGCCAGACAACTAGGGCATAACTATATTGGTACCGAACACCTGCTCCTAGGTCTGATCCGCGAAGGTGAAGGCGTAGCAGCCAGGGTATTAGAAAATCTTGGCGTAGATCTTTCCAAAGTCCGGACTCAGGTAATTCGGATGCTGGGTGAAACCGCTGAAGCGGTAGCTCCCGGTGGTGGTTCTTCTGGTCGTGGTAATAAAACTCCGACTCTAGATGAGTTTGGTTCTAACCTCACTCAAATGGCGGTGGATGGTAAACTCGACCCGGTCGTTGGCCGTGCTAAAGAAATTGAGCGGGTTATCCAGATCCTTGGTCGGCGTACTAAAAATAACCCGGTACTCATTGGTGAACCTGGGGTTGGTAAAACAGCGATCGCAGAAGGTCTAGCCCAACGGATTATTGCTGCTGATGTTCCAGATATTTTGGAAGACAAGCGGGTTGTGACTCTCGATATTGGCCTATTGGTAGCTGGTACCAAGTATCGCGGGGAATTTGAAGAACGTCTGAAAAAGATCATGGACGAGATTCGCCAAGCGGGTAACGTGATTTTGGTCATTGACGAGGTTCATACCTTGATTGGTGCTGGAGCCGCCGAGGGGGCGATCGATGCTGCTAACATCTTGAAGCCAGCCTTGGCCAGAGGTGAGTTGCAATGTATCGGTGCGACCACCCTGGATGAGTATCGTAAACATATTGAACGGGATGCGGCCTTAGAACGTCGTTTCCAGCCAGTTAATGTCGGTGAACCAAGCGTAGCTGAAACTATTGAGATTCTGCACGGTTTGCGGGAACGTTATGAGCAGCACCACAAGTTGCGGATCACTGATGATGCGCTGAAAGCTGCGGCTGAATTAGCTGATCGCTATATTGCCGACAGATTTTTACCCGACAAGGCGATCGATCTAATGGACGAGGCTGGTTCGCGGGTGAGATTACTCAATTCCCAATTGCCAGCTGCTGCCAAAGAACTAGATAAAGAGCTGCGTCAAGTCCTTAAAGACAAAGACGATGCTGTTCGGTCTCAGGACTTTGAAAAAGCTGGTCAGCTCAAGGATCGTGAGTTAGAGATCAAAGCTGAGATCAAAAACATCGCGCAGGCCAAACGGGCGGAGTCAGCTGACAATAAAGATGCTAAAACTCCGGATGTAACCGAAGAAGATATTGCCCACATTGTCGCTTCTTGGACGGGTGTACCGGTCAGTAAGCTCACTGAGTCGGAATCGATTAAGCTGTTGCATATGGAGGAAACTCTGCACCAGCGTTTGATTGGTCAAGATGAAGCAGTTCGGTCAGTATCCCGTGCTATTCGTCGCGCTCGAGTTGGATTAAAGAATCCCAACCGTCCGATCGCTAGCTTTATCTTCTCTGGTCCTACTGGAGTTGGTAAAACTGAGTTAACCAAGGCATTAGCCGCCTATTTCTTCGGATCCGAAGACTCCATGATTCGGTTGGATATGTCGGAGTATATGGAACGGCACACTGTTTCCAAACTAATTGGTTCGCCACCGGGCTATGTGGGCTTTAACGAAGGCGGTCAGCTGACTGAAGCAGTACGTCGTCGTCCTTACACAGTCGTACTTTTCGATGAAATCGAAAAAGCGCATCCCGATATCTTTAACATGTTGCTGCAAATCTTAGAAGATGGTCGCTTGACCGATTCTAAGGGTCGCACGGTGGACTTC
>JAGVCD010000158.1 GCA_020059425.1 Chamaesiphon sp.
CAGGTGGGTAACATCCAAGAATTCGTCCCCGATATTGACCTGGCTACAGTGCAGCAGCAGGTCATTACGGTGTTTGGCCAGGTGTTCGATCGGCAGATGATGTTAGTTTAGGCTGGTGTTGAAGCACCTACTGGTCTAATCTCCTGATAAAGCTTCTCATACTCTAAAGCCGACTTGTCCCAACTCAAATCTTCGGCCATCGCCCGCTGTTGCAAGGCTTTCCACGGTGCCTTATAGCGGAAACCTTCCCAAGCCCGTACCATACAAGTGTACATATCAAGTGGTTCATAGCGATCGAAGCAGTAACCAGTACCCTTGCTCAGAATAGGATCATGATGGAAAACAGTATCAACCAAACCACCAGTACGGCGGACGATCGGCACACAACCATAGCGCATCGCCATCATTTGGCTAATGCCGCAGGGTTCAAAACGACTGGGCATCAAGAAAGCATCAGCGCCACCATAGATCCGCCGAGAGAGGCCGTCATCGTACATTAAATAGGTAGCCATCCGGCCAGGATAACGAGCGGCTAACTGCCACAACTGAGTTTCGTAATTGCGATCGCCACTCCCTAACAATACAAACTGGGCATCAGTGTAAGCCAAAAATCTATCCAGGGTTTGAAGTAGTAAGTCCAAGCCCTTTTGTTCGACTAAGCGTGAGACCATCCCCACCAAAAATATATCGGGATCCACAACTAAACCAACTTCCTGCTGGAGACCCGCTTTGTTAGCTGCCCGATTTTCTAAGGTGTCGGCGGTAAAATTCTTGACTAACGCTTTATCGGTGGCCGGATCATTTAGTTCCGTATCAATTCCGTTCACAATTCCGGATAGCTTGTCGCCAATGAACGACATCAATCCTTCGACCTTTTCACCATATTCGATCGTCTTTATTTGCTCAGCATAGGTCGGCGAGACGGTGTTCACTCGATCGGCATATTGCACAGCAGCAGCCAATGTATTATGACCCTGCATATACCAAGGGCACCAAGTAATGCGATCGAGATACCAACGCCAAGGGCCTTGATAAGCCAAATTGTGGATCGTAAAGACGGTATTGATTTCGGGGTCTTGGTGCATCCAGACTGGAATCATGCCGGTGTGCCAATCGTGGCAGTGAATAATTTCTGGTTTCCAGTAGTTCCAGGCAAACTCAGCAGCTCCATTCGCAAAGAAGGTAAAACGCCAGTCTTCATCTTCACCGCCATAGATGCGCGGCGGGTCAAAGACCGGATGTCCAAATAGGTACAGCGGCACATCGGTATCAGGCAGCAGAGTTTCGTAGACAGCGAAGTCGTTGAACATAGCGTAACCCCGCCACACTGGGTCAGCAGGGATCGTCACCTTGTTGATGAGAGACCCATAGTAGGGCATGAAAACGCGCACATCATGCCCTAACTTCCGTAAAAACTTGGGTAATGCACCCACGACATCTCCCATTCCCCCTACTTTAGCCAGGGGAACCGCCTCTGCTGCCACAAATAAAATCCGCATTTTAACCCGCTTAATAGACCAGCCTTTAACGCTTCCATCATACGTTTAAATGGTGGAGAAATAGTCGATCGTACTCGCTTTCAAGATAATGATTCACCACTGTGATAGTTTCTACTTCTGAAGATAAATTACTGGGGCAGTAAAAAACATTATCCCCTGCGCGGAATGTCAATTCAGAGCGAGCCTGATTTTGATGCCCCGATGACAGATCTGTGGGCGGCTTTGGGTGAATGATTATTATTAACACCCATGTTTGGTTGCTGCGAGAAGATTGGTACACTCTAGCCAAGAGTCATTCAGGAATAGTAATCGAGGCACTGAATCCAGAGAATGCGATTTCCAGCACCCAAATACCTGGAGACTTTCACTAAGATACTGCTATTCTCGGTAGCCGATCCTTAAACCCACACAAAATTTCCCAAGAAATAGTATCCAGCTGCGCGGCCCAATCATCAGCTGTAACTTCATTGCCCAGCAACGTCACCACATCCCCAACCTGCACCGTCGGCAATTTGCTCACGTCCAAAATAATCTGATCCATCGTAATCGTGCCCACTTGGGACACCTGCTGGCCATCAATCAGCACGGTTAGCTGTTGCGACAACCGGCGAGGTACACCATCGGCATAACCAATCCCCACAATCGCGATCGACATATCTTGAGGGGCAATAAAGCGGTGACCGTAGCTAATACCAGTGCCAGCGGCGATTTTTTTGATTTGGGTGATCCGGGATTTGAGAGTTAATACGGGTTGGAGCTGAGTCCGATCGTCTCTCAAATGCGGCTCCGGATAGAAGCCGTACAAGGCCAAGCCAGCCCGCACCAAATCGTAATGCAATCTTTCATCGACTAACAGACCAGCGGAGTTGGCTAAATGCAGCAACGGCATGGTATCAAACAAGGAGCGAAGTTCGGTAATGACCTGCTCAAAGCGTTGGTGTTGTTGCCAGAGCACTGTTTGATCCGGATTCTCTGCCGTGGCCAAATGGGAATAAATGCTGGCAATTTGCAGCGATGGCATTTGCTGGATAGCTTCACAAAAGTCAACCGCTTCCTGCCAATTGGTACCCAGTCGCGACATGCCCGTGTCAATTTTGAGATGAACTGAGATAGGGTGGGTCAACTCTTGCTGAAAATTCATGGCCTGGGCAATGTTGACAATCGTGGGCTGTAAATCCCATTGTTCGATCGACTGAATTTGCACGGGCGTATGGGCGGCTCCTAATAATAAAATGGGCGCAGTGATGCTCGCTTGGCGCAGCTCGACTCCTTCGGGGACGGTGGCCACGGCCAACCAACTAGCCCCATTAGCTAACACGGTCTTGGCAACTTCGATCGATCCATGACCATAGGCATCAGCTTTGACCACGGCCATTAAGGCTGTCTGGGGTGCTAGGAGATTCTTGAGCTGTTGGGTGTTACGGGCTAGAGCGTCATGGTTGATTTCGATCCAAGCTCGTTGCTGTTGCCAAATATCCATAGGGATGAAAATTGCTGATCAGATCCATACTA
>JAGVCD010000263.1 GCA_020059425.1 Chamaesiphon sp.
GCACGAACGTAATGCACACAACTTCCCACTAGACTTGGCCGCTGGCGAAGCTACTCCAGTTGCTTTGATGGCTCCTTCCATCAACGGTTAATTCTTTAATTTAGAATCTAGCCAATAAAAAAAGCTTCCTTCACCGGAGGCTTTTTTTATTGAATAAATTAATTTAGTGGGCGTTGCTGAATTCAAGTATGAAAATTGGTCTTGCCCTCACCCGTAGCTCCTCTCCCAACATTGGGCGAGTAATACTCCCCCTTCTACCAAATTTGGGATAAGGGGTTAGGGGATGAGGGCAATTCATAGCTCAAATCAGCAATGCCTTAATTTAGTGTATTTGCTTACATAATTTTGAAGAGAAAAATATTGATTACTTTGTTAATTCTTGCTCTGTGATGTTTGCAGCTAATGGAAGCGGCTTCTCAAATTTTTATAATCCCAATTTTGGGTAAAATAGTGATTGTTCAGAGTGCGTTTTGTTGAGAGTTGACCAAAAACTAATTCCAGTTGTCTATCTTCAGCTGAATAGTGTTGGGATTTCGTCCTCAATTGTTGGCTTTTTGGATGTGAGGGTGGTGTAAGTGGTCTATGGTGAAGTGATGACAGAAGAAGAAGTACTAAAAGTTATAGTCCAAGCGAGAAGAGAAAATGCCACTATTCTAGACCTCTCTGCTAAGGGTTTGACGAGTTTGCCGTCAACGATCGGACAACTGACTGCTCTGCGGACGCTGGATCTTCGTAACAATCGCCTGAAAAGATTATCTGAAGTAATTGGTCAATTGTCTGGCCTGGAAGAATTGTATCTTTATGAGAATCAATTGACTAGTCTGCCAGCTTCGATCGGACGACTTAAGACTTTAGCTATTTTGGGCTTGTCTGATAATCAACTGATTAACCTGCCATCAGAAATCGAACGACTCAAGAGTCTAAAGATACTTTTCCTATCTGGTAACAATCTCACTAGATTTCCTCCCTGTATTGGAAAGTTGGTGGATTTGGTACGGTTGAGTTTGTCTGAAAATGTTCTGACAGATATTCCTCCGGAAATTGGTCAGTTAGTTAACTTGCAGAGACTGGACATTGTATCTAATAAACTTACGAGTTTGCCGGAATCGATCGGGCAACTTACTAATTTGCGCTTTCTAAATTTAGCGAATAACCAGCTGACGACTTTACCTCGCTCGATCGAACAATTAACCAACCTACAAGAAATTAATATTTTAGGTAATCCCTTACAAAACGTCCGGCTACCATCATCATTAAGCAACCAGCAAATTCCGTTTCAGCAAGAAATAACCCGTATTACTAAGCCTGTTGGATCGGCATCAAAATTAAATGAAGTAAAAATGGTTTTACTTGGTCAACCAAAGACTGGTAAAACTTCGATTCTTAAGCGGCTAGTTCACGATCAGTTTAAGCTGAATGAGTCTTCTCCGGATGGTTTGAGTATCGAAAAGTGGCATCTTGATCTCTCTGCAGCAGTTAATAGTGGCGGTGAGTTCGGAGATCTGGCTTGTGTGAATATTTGGGATTTCGGTGGGTTAGAGATCCTACATACTGCTCATCAAATTTTCATGACAGAGCGCAGTTTGTACTTGTTAGTAATTGATAGTAATGCTACTGAAGAACAAAATCGGATTGAATATTGGCTACAAATAATTGCTAGTTTTGCCAAAGATTCACCTATTCTGATTGTTGGAAATAAAAATGATCAAGCTCCTCTGGAAAATAGTTATCATCAGTATCAGCAGAAATATCAAAATATCAAAGGTTTTGTCTCTGTTTCTTGCCAAGATGCTTCTGGTATCGACGATCTGCGCCGATATGTTTTGCAAGAGTTGCTTAATCTTCGTCATGTACAGACTACCTTCTCTCCAGATTGGTTAGCCGTAAAGGCTAATTTAGAAAGTTTAAATAAAGGCTATATTACCTATGTTGAATATTGCCAGATATGTAGGGACTGTAATGTGGTGGCAGCATCTGAGCAGCAAACTCTAGTCGAGTTGCTGCATGATCTGGGCGTGATTCTTAACTTTCCCGAAAATCGGCCTATTGGCGATAATCCGGTCATGAATACTGGCTGGATCATGCATGGAATTTATAAAATACTCAATGACCATTTTTTGGTGAGTGAATGTAAGGGCATTCTAGCGGAGCGAATGCTGACTCGGATATTGACAACGTTTCAGTCTAATAAACGAGAATTTACCTACACACCGGCAAAACATCGCTTTGTGCTGGAAATAATGATGAAATTAGAATTGTGCTGTGAGATGAGCGATCAACGGAGTTTTTTGATTCCCGATTTGCTCCCCAGAGAGGAATTGTCGGCAGCACATCTTGAGCAGTGGTCGGGAGCTTTACAATTCCAATATCGTTACCCTGTCTTTCCACACAGTATCATTTCTCGTTTGATGGTGCGCTGTAGCAAAATAATTGAGCGCAATCTTTTTTGGCGACAGGGAGTTATTTTGAAGTCCCCAGATAATCGGGCTTTGATTAAGAGCGATCGCCAAGAAAAAACTATTTCTATCTATGTGACTGGCTCACCTAATGGTCGGCGCAGTTTTCTGCAGCAGATCCGTCAACAAATGACCGAAATACATCAGATTTTTGCTGCTTTTGATGTTGATGCTTATGTGCCGCTGCCCGATTTTCCGGCAGCTTTTGTTTCTTACCAGCAACTAATTGATAGTCATGCTGAAGGTGTGGATGTCATTGTCCCGCAGGGTCTGCGCCAAAAAGTTAATGTATGTGAGTTGCTTAATACCATTGATGTCATTCCTGTGTCTCTTTCTCAAACACCGACGCGAACACGATTGCCAACGGTAGTTAATGGTAATGGTCGCGCTGCTGTACCAGTCGCTGCTGCTTACATTCCTTATCCCTCTCCTGCTACTTATGTACCAGAGGATGAGATGCCGGAAGTCCGATCGGTTACAGCTAAAAATCCTTTTGTTGGTCACCAACATTCTTATCCGGCTGTCACCGAACAACAATTGCGCGAAGTGCAGGGGATTGCCTTGCGCTTGGTCAAAGGTTATGCAGTGGACGATGAAGTTGATTTGCTGAGTGATAATTTGCGGGCACCGCTAGCAGATGCTATTCAGCATTTGCTGGGTTTACCCGCCCCTACCCCAGACCGGGTTGATTTTCCATCAGCTCCAGAGAAGTCTACTTTTCAATCCGCAGTGATTGAAGACCCTTTCTTGTGATTGTGATCTAGTCACCAATGCCGAATTTGCCAGCCAGCTCTGGGCTAAAGGGTATTAAAACGACGATCATCAAAAACAGTGCTAGAAGGGTTAAAGCTGCGCGGGCATCATCAGGTTCAGTTAGTTCGTTGAGGCTGGGCCGTTCTAAATTCCTTTGCAAGAATCCGACTAGTACTGCCCAGTAGAGAATTAAGGAGTTGGCTGGATTGGTTAAAACTACGATGCCTAAGATTATGAGGGTGGCGATCGTCATTCTTTGGGCTACTTTGCGGCCATAGATGGCTTGAATCATTCTGCCTCCATCCAATTGGCCAGCAGGCATTAAGTTTAAGGCGGTGATCACCATCCCCAGCCACCCGATGATGACTAATGGATGAACCGTTACTAGGGTTTTGTGGACTTCATTGCCTAACACTACTTTGGCTAAAGACCCGACCAAAATAGAACTCTGGAAGAACTGGGCCGGGATTTCTAAGCCATTGCCAGCATGGGATAGCAATAGTCCGGCGAGGAGCATGAGAAATGCTACCAGCCCACCAGCTGCTGGACCGGCGATGGAGACATCGAATAGAGTTGATCGATCGGGCAGAACTGATGCAAAGCGGGTAATTGCCCCAAAAGCACCAATTTGAGCCGTGGGCAAGAAATTTGGCCAGCTTAACTTTACCTGTCGTGCCCGGGCCATCAGCCAGTGACCTAGTTCGTGACTAATTAAAACTGTCCAGAGTCCTAACGATAGTGGCAATGTCTCTGGCCAGCGATCGGCATGAGCATAAAAATCAAATCCTAAAAATACTCCAGCTGTTTCTAAGCTGCTGCCGATGGTGGCGACGAATAACAATACTGCTAATACTTTTTGGGTGGTAGTCATGACCAATTGATCGTTGGTGTTGGGGAGGACTACTACCACTGGCCGATCTTCAAAACCCTCCACCAAAAAAATTCGATATTTATCTCCCACCAAATTAATCATTTTCTGTTGCAATCGATCGTGAACGAAAGTTGGTTCGCCCCTTAGATTGCCTTTGAAAATAGCTCCCTGCTGGTAAGGAATGGTTTCGGTAGCGAAAAAAGTATCAATACCAAAAATGCCCCGGATTTTTTCTAAATCTTCGTTAGAGATCTGGGGCATGGCCAGAACTTTCTCGGACTGGGACGGGACTGAGCCAGTTTCTGGCTGATAGCGATTGAGCTTTTTGGCAATCTCAGCGTTGGCATTAGGATCTTGAGCCGCCAAGCGGAGGCGATTGCCTAACCAGATGTATAGACCAGTGGAAATGAGCAATAAAACTAAAACGGTGGCCAGGTTTATATACATGCCCAGGGCGAAAGAACCAAAAAATACTAGCCAGGGCAACATCAAAGCTGATGACTGTAGCCAAGCTAGAATGCCAATCTTGCCATAGGAACGGTTGCGGTAAAAACCCCAACCTAAGATGCCGATGGCGATTAGGCAAATAGCGATAGTTGCAGAGTTTTCAGCAGTAAACATAGGAGGTAACAAAGAAATTGGCATACAGGTGGCCTAGAAACCAGCTTAAGCCGATGACCTAACAATTTCAATGTCGCTGTTCAAAAATTAATCCGAAATTAATTCCGATCGGCATTCCTCACCAAATTCTTTCAGCCCCGCGTTATAATTCTTTACGAGCCTGTAAACAATACCAGCAGCAATGACAAACCCCGTTACCAACAGCTTTTTTATCGGTCGAGCCTTCGCCCAAGCTATCAATGACAAAGTGAGTGAGACTCTGACAGTGGGTTTAAGCGAACTAGGCAAATTTGATGCCGAACAGCGTGAAAAGTTTAAACAGTTTACCCAAGAAGTGATTGCCCGAGCTGAACAAGAGACTGGCTTTAGTTCTGGGCATACTAAAACTGCCGCCACCGATTTGCAAGAAACGATCGATGACCTCCGTGCCGAAATTGCTAGGCTGCGGGCAGAACTGCAGCGTTATCGGAATCGTGCTTAATCCCCTTACCCCCGTAATCTGCCAGCGTGTCTGCTACCACCTCCCTTCCTTTGTCCTTGCCACCTCCAGACCCTATCTTGGAGTTGCCAGACTCTGATATGCCTCAAAAATTTACTGATAGCAACAATAACTACCGTTGGAACCGAGAAAATTACTCGCGGCGCCGTCGTTATATTGATATTTGGTACTTTGTCCTCAGCTTTTTGAATAGTTCGTGGTTGGCGGGCAAAAAATGGAGCTATATAGGGGGCTATACCGAAGCTAAGTTGAACAGTCGGCGGCGACGGCAAGCTATTTGGGTACGTGATACCTTTCTAGAGCTCGGCCCGACTTTTATTAAGTTGGGTCAGTTATTTTCCACCCGTGCTGATCTTTTTCCGGCTGAGTATGTAGAAGAGTTAAGCAAGCTCCAAGATCGGGTGCCAGCTTTTGGTTATGAAGTAGTAGAAAAAATCATTGAGCGAGAATTGGGAAAAAGTATTCCTGAGTTGTTTGCCAGCTTTGATCCGGTGCCGCTAGCGGCGGCGAGTTTGGGTCAGGTGCATCAATCTCGGTTGCACAGCGGCGAAAATGTGGTTATTAAGGTTCAGCGACCGGGACTGCAAAAACTGTTTACGATCGATCTAGAAATTCTGCGTGGTATTGCCAAGTATTTTCAGAATCATCGGAAATGGGGTAAAGGTCGTGACTGGATGGGAATTTATGACGAATGCTGCAAGATTTTGTGGGAAGAAACTGATTATTTGCAAGAAGGACAAAATGCTGATACTTTTCGCCGCAACTTTCGAGGAGAAGATTGGGTGGTGGTACCCCGGATTTTTTGGCGTTATTCTTCGCCCCAGGTTTTGACCCTCGAATACTTGCCGGGTATTAAAATTAGCCATTATGAAGCTTTGGAAGCTGCCGGGATCGATCGGAAGCAAATTGCCCTGCTCAGTGCCCAAGCCTACTTGCGCCAGATCTTAGCCGATGGTTTTTTCCATGCCGATCCCCATCCCGGGAACGTGGCCGTGAGTCCCGATGGCCAGCTGATTTTTTACGATTTTGGTATGATGGGCAAGATTGGTACCTTGACCAAAGAGAAGCTGATGGGCACCCTCAGTGGTATTGTCCAAAAAAATGCTGACCAGGTGTTGAGTTCTTTGATGGACTTAGGGGTAATTGCCGCCGTTGGGGATGTTAGCCCAATGCGTCGATCAATCCAATATCTGTTGGATAACTTTATGGATAAGCCCTTTGAGGCGCAGTCTATCTCTCAGATCAGCGACGATCTATACGAAATTGCTTACGATCAACCCTTTCGGTTTCCGGCCACTTTACCTTTGTCATGCGGGCTTTTTCGACTATTGAAGGAGTTGGTAAAGGCTTAGATCCCGATTTTAACTTTATGGAGGCGGCACAACCTTATGCCCTACAACTTATGACGAACGGTAATATTACACCCGATGCCGGTAGTTTCTTGGGTGAGTTAGGCCGTCAAGCGGCTCAGGTGAGTACTTCCGCCCTCGGGTTACCCCGCCGGATTGAAGATACGATCGAAAAGCTAGAACGAGGTGATCTGCGAGTGCGCGTTCGATCGACCGAGACCGATCGAATTATGCGTCGGATGACTGCCATGCAACAGGGTACTAATTATGCTCTGTTGGTTGGCACCTTCACCTTATCGGCCACCATACTTTATGTTAAAAGTTTTTTAATTCCGGCTGGCATCATGGGAACACTAGCTTTAGCTTTAGCAATTGTTCTAATTCGTCATCTCCGTCGTATTGAAAAATTGGAGCGAACTTTTTAGCGAAATTGCTCTTCCAGCTACATTTTGAGTCAGTCAGGCATCCAAGTTTCTCAATGGAGAATGATGAAATTACTTAGAATGGCTGTACATAGTCAAAATAGCTATACAAGAATACCAAACTGGCATATCATTCAATTTGGCTTGATTTTCAAATGAAGTGTTTATCATCTTCTCAAACCTTTTACTAGTCTGAAGTTTGTGTCATAGGCAAATGTATGAAGTCTAATTTTCTGGATCTCACTGACAAAGGCATGGTACGTAGTGCCAACCAGGATTCACACTACGTCGATCCAGCTGGCCGGTTCTCCATCGTGGCCGATGGGATGGGTGGCCATGCCGGTGGTGAGGAAGCCAGTCAAATTGCGATCAAAACAATCAAAGAATATATCGAGCTGAACTGGAATGATGCGGCTGAAATTAGTCAGCTGCTAGAGGAATCATTGTTGGCGGCTAACCAGGCAATTGTGGAAGACCAAGTGAGTAATCCGCAACGCGCCGATATGGGGACAACGGCAGTATTGATCCTCTTCCAAAAGGAGCAAGTGTGGGCAGCTCATGTGGGTGATTCTCGTCTCTATCGCTTCAGAAATGATGTTTTGACCCAAATTACCGAAGACGACACCTGGGTTGCCCGGGCAATGAAAATGAATCAGTTGACCGCTGATGAAGCCCGTACCCACCCATTGCGCCATGTCTTGTCCCATTGTCTAGGACGGCGAGATCTGCGCCAGGTGAATATTCGTACTATTGATGTTAAAGCTGGTGATCTGGTCTTGCTATGTAGTGATGGTTTGACGGAAGAGGTTTCTGATGAGGAGATGACTACTTATCTGCAGTCCAAATCTTTAGAGGAGTTGCCTAAAACTTTGGTCGAGGCTGCCAAAAATAATGGTGGTAGTGACAATATCACTGTGGTACTAGGTATGGTGGAATCAGCCACCACTACTTCTGAAGATAGCTCCGAATCATAGAAATGAATGGAGCCTGGATCTAAGGTGTGGTAGCTGTGAGCATGTTGTAGATAAACTGCCGTTGAATATTCGAGAGTGGAAATGTCCGAAATGTGCTGCTAACCATGACCGAGATATCAATAGTAAGAATATTTTGGCGACTGTGCTAGCCGTGTCAGTCTATGGAGGAACCAGCCGAAGAGAGTAAATCTCGGAAGCCAAGTGTAAAGATGCAGGAACCTAAATAGCAATGTTTAGAAATCCCCACGTCTTTAGGCTGGGGAGGATGTCAAAAGTATTAAACTCAACGCTGATACGCTATGATGATGACTGGCATTTCAGACTATCCGAGAATTTAATCAAATGATTGGTGGGTGTGGCTTTTCATAAAAGTTGTCCCTCGACTTTTAGCAGCTCATCTCGGTATCTTATACCATTTTGTTGAGGTTGTTGATCATGTTTTCCCGCTATCCTGTATTTCTAGGCTCTCCGCTACTCAGTGTTAGTTTAGCTAGTGTGCCGATTCTATCAGCACTGGTTACTGTTCATGCTGTGCTTAATCACTTGGAGCAGGTTGGTGTAGGCAGCGAAGAGATTTTTCGTGGCGATCGCTTGCCAGTTTTGCCTTTCCCTGATCAGATGTAGCTTTTGCTAGTGTGTTCCGTTTTCCTGGTGAGGAGTTGTGTATTATTGCTCAATTTTATTAGCTTCTTTCTCTGCTCAGTGTCCTTATGAGTCAGCAACTTCATCCGTCTCAGTTAGAACCAATGGCGATACTTTCTCCGCAGTCTTTATCACATCAATATACTAAATTCATCGAAGACTTGTGGGAGCAGGTGCTTTCAGAAGCCTATGGCTCAGAATTAGTAGGACTGTTGCAGCAACTGCGGGAGCTTTGTTCTCCCGAAGGTCAAGCCACCAATACGATCGATGGTGCTGTCCATACTCTAATTGCTGATCTGAAATTAGAAGATGCGGTTAAAGCTGTGCGGGCTTTTGCTCTGTATTTTCAGCTGATCAATATCGTTGAGCAGCACTGCGAACAAAAAGATCGCCAATATTTCTTACGCCATCACCATGATGCTATGCCGGCCGAAGTTCTGAATGACCAGAATACTGATGTTTTAGAGCGGTCTTGGGCTAAAGATCCAGATACCTTTCAGGCTTTATTTGTCTATCTGAAAGATGTTAATGTCCCGCCCAATTATATTCGGCAGTTGTTAGCTGATTTAGACATTAATTTGGTATTTACGGCTCATCCGACCGAAATTGTGCGCCATACGATTCGGACTAAGCAGCGGCGCATTTCGGAGCTATTAGAACAGCTTGACCAAGAAGTGGATACGGCGAGTGAGTTGTCTACTAGCAATTCCTGGGAAGTTGCCCGTTTAACAGAGTTGTTGCGCGAAGAAATTCGGTTGTGGTGGTTCACCGACGAAATTCATCAATTTAAGCCTTCTGTTCTAGATGAAGTAGACTATACGCTGCATTATTTTCAGGAAGTATTATTTGACGCGGTACCGCAGTTGTTTCAGCGGCTTAAGTATTCTTTGCAAAAGTCTTTTCCAGATGTGGCGCCGCCCGCTCATGATTTTTGTCGGTTTGGTTCCTGGGTTGGTTCCGATCGAGATGGTAATCCCTCCGTAACGGCGCAAGTAACTTGGCAAACAGCCTGTTACCAAAGGGGTATCGTCTTGGGTAAGTACCATGAGGCTGTCAAAGAACTAAATAGTTTGCTTAGTTTATCGGCAAATCGCAGTCAAGTATCTGCTGAACTACTGGATACCCTGGGTCGAGACGCTACCTATTTACCTCAGCTGTACAGCGATATTGCTCATCGTTATATTCGCGAACCTTATCGAATGAAGCTGGCTTATATTTTGGTGCGCCTGGAAAATACGATTAAGCGCAATAAGCAAGTCGCTGCCCGTGAGGTTCTACATGCTCTGCACCGGGAACTGGAGCCTGCTCATACTTATTACAGTAGTAGCCAAGAATTTTTGCAAGAATTACAAATTATTCGGAACAGCTTGGCGCAAAATTCCCTATCCGTAAGTGCTGTCGAAAATTTGATTTGCCAGGTAGAGGTTTTTGGTTTTAATCTGACCCATTTGGATATTAGACAAGAGAGTTCGGTTCATGCCAATACGGTGGCCGAAATTACTAACTACTTGCAAATTCTGCCCCGTCCCTACTCGGAGTTAAGTGAAGCTGAACGGGTTGCTTGGTTGGTGAGCGAATTAAAAACTCGTCGCCCTTTGATTCCTACGGAGCTGCCTTTTTCGGCGGAGACTAGGGAATCGATCGAGACTTTGCGAATTGTGCGCTTAATGCAACAGGAGTTTGGCCTAGAAATTTGCCACACCTATATTATTAGTATGAATCGTGATGTCAGCGACGTCTTAGAAGTGATGCTGCTGGCCAAGGAAGTGGGGCTATACGACCCAGCTACTGGAATTGGAACGTTGCGAATCGTGCCCCTATTTGAAACTGTGGAAGATTTGCAAAAAGCGCCATTTGTGATGGACGCTCTTTTTGCTCTGCCTCTGTATCGATCGAATCTCAGTGGTGGCTATGACCCAGCCGCCCAGGACTCGACCCTTACGCTTGATCTGCAAGAAGTAATGCTGGGTTACTCTGATAGTAATAAAGATTCTGGATTTTTGAGTAGCAACTGGGAAATCCATAAAGCTCAAAAAGCTCTGCAACAAATTGCTGATCAGTATACTGTCAAACTGCGAATTTTCCATGGTCGGGGTGGTTCAGTCGGTCGGGGTGGTGGACCTTCCTATGATGCCATTCGTGCCCAGCCTGGAAATAGTGTGAATGGTCGGATTAAAATCACTGAACAGGGAGAGGTCTTAGCTTCCAAGTATTCTTTGCCAGAACTAGCTCTATATAATCTAGAAAAAGTGGCGACTGCCGTCATTGGTACGAGCTTACTTAGTAGTGGTTACGATGACATCGCGGGCTGGAACGAGATTATGGAAGAGCTGTCGGCTAAATCGCGCACTCATTACCGTAAGCTCATTTATGAACGGCCAGAGTTTATTGAATTTTTTCATCAAGTTACGCCGATCGAAGAAATTAGTAAACTACAAATTAGCTCGCGACCAGCGCGACGTAAAGGGAAAAAAGATTTAGAGAGCCTGCGGGCAATTCCCTGGGTATTTAGTTGGACCCAAAGTCGCTTTTTACTACCGGCTTGGTATGGTGTTGGCTCAGCCTTAGCTGAGTTTATTCAAGAAAACCCGGAAATCAATTTCCGGATGCTGCGGTCTTTTTATCGGGATTGGCGCTTCTTCCGCATGGCTATCTCCAAGGTGGAAATGACCTTAGCCAAAGTCGATATGCAAATTGCTCAGCACTATGTAGAAGAATTGTCGCAACCAGCAGATCATGGCCGGTTCATGGCACTGTTCAAAGAAATCGAGGCTGAATTTGACCTCACTTGTCAGTTGGTACTAGAAATTTCTGGCCATGCCCAACTCCTAGAAGATAACCCCGAACTCCAGCGTTCGGTACAACTACGCAATGGCAGTATTGTGCCTTTAGGATTTTTGCAGGTATCGCTGCTGCGACGGTTGCGTCAATATGATTCGCAACTACCCACCGCTTACCGCGATAAGAAGAGCGATTTGCTGGATGGTGCCTTGCTGACAATCAATGGAATCGCCGCCGGGATGCGCAATACTGGCTAAACTAGAGTTATTGATTGTTGATATTTGAGGGTAGCCGGTGTTTTTCAGTATAGTGATTCCCACCTATAATCGATTGCCTATCCTAGAAAAGTGCTTAAAGGCTCTTGAAAAGCAAATTTTGGCCAGTGATAGTCCGGTGAAGGGCTACGAGGTGGTGGTAATTGATGATGGTTCGACTGATGGCACGATCGATTGGCTCAATAATAATACCGAGATTTTGCCCCATGTCCGGTTGCTGACCCAGGCGCACCAAGGTCCTGCAGCGGCTCGTAATCTAGGTGTAGAACAAGCCGCAGGCGACACGATTATTTTTATTGATAGTGATTTGGTGGTGACTGATTGCTTTTTGCAATCCCATGCCGACAAATTGATCGATGGACAGCGGGAATTAGGTAACGATCGATTGTTTATTTATGGGGCGGTGATCAACACCTGTAATTTTGCCGATCCCACGGCTGAACCTTACAAAGTCACTGATTTTTCTAATGCCTATTTTGCGACGGGTAATGTATCGATCGCTCGCCACTGGTTAATGGAAGCTGGTCTGTTTGACTTGGGTTTTCAGCTGTATGGCTGGGAAGATCTGGAGTTAGGGGTGCGGCTCAAGAATTTGGGCTTGAAGATGATTAAGTGTCCAGAGGCTGTTGGCTATCATTGGCATCCGGCTTTCTCGCTCGATCGGATCCCGCATTTGATTGATCAAGAAATTCAGCGCGGCAAAATGGGCGTGGTTTTTTATCAGAAACATCCCACTTGGGATGTCAAAATGATGATTCAAATGACCGTCTTGCACCGGATGCTGTGGGGAATTTTGACGGTTGGTGGTACTCTCAATGAAAAAACCTTGCAACCGGTGATGCAGTGGTTGATCGATCGCGACCAACCGCAATTAGCTGAACAAGTAGCCCGAATTTTCTTGAATCGTTATACCGTTCAAGGTGTTTATGCTGCCTACCAGGAAGCCCAGCTGGCTAAGTAGGAAATTGGCCTATTTAGTGTGTGGTTGGAAGTCACAGCCGGAACTCTGACCCATTTGATTAATTATCTGAATCATTTGGTATAGCCGACCGGAATCTCGTTGATTAAAATGCAACAGGAGGCGCGGTAAATGCTCTGTGGGATCATTAACTTCTTCTGCTAGGGCTTTGGTGCGAGTGATTTTGCCACTGGCCAAGATATCAGCAAACTTCTGGTTTAAGATATCCAGCTCAGCCTCACTGATATCTTGCTTCAGTCGAATCACTAATAGTTCTTTGACGTAACGGCTAGAGTGATACACCTGATAAAAATTACAGATTTGGTTGTAAGCTGCATCCAAATTATCGGTCACAGTATACAAACTCGTGTCTTCTGCACTAATCAGTTGGTTGGCTACCAAATGTTTTCGGATATAGGCATCCCAATCTCGCCAATAGCTGCCGCCTGGTTTATCAATTAAGATCATTGGAATAGGTTGATGGCGGCTAGTTTGACAAAGAGTCAAGCATTCCAAGGCTTCATCATGAGTCCCAAAGCCCCCCGGAAAGAGCGCGATCGCATCACTTTCCCGTAAAAAAAATAATTTGCGCGTAAAGAAATACTTAAAGCGCATCAACTTGGGATCATCCTCAATAAAAGAATTGGCTCCTTGTTCGTAGGGCAATTTGATATTTAAGCCAAAAGATAACTCTTTGCCAGCACCTTGGTTGGCTGCCTCCATAATGCCACCCCCCGCCCCGGTAATCACCATAAACCCCTGCTTGGTAACCTGCTGGGCAAACTGTCTAGCCATTTGATATTCTACTTGCTCATCCGGAGTCCGTGCCGACCCAAACACCGCGATCTTGCGGACATGGCGGTAGTCATAAAAAACTTGGAAAGCCTGCTGCATATCTTCAATCGCCGCGCTTAAAATCTTCCAATCCAGCCGATCTACATCCTCCTCCGCCAATTTGATAATTGTTGATAATGCTCTGGATATCCATTTGCTATGGGGTAGTGTTGGTAATCGATCGATCAAGCTCTCTAAGTCTTCTTTCAGAGAATCGGAATTATCCATATTAATATTTTGGGCAAAAGCAAACGCCTTCAGGATTATACCCAAGGCGCTTACTGAAAAAATCACAACACTGTTTCAAAGATTGCTGTGGACTACTAACGTAATCAACCAGCCCTCAATACCCAGAGCATTACAAATGCTTCTCGATCGTATTGCACAGAGTAGTTTTAGGAACTGCTCCAACCACAGTCTCTACCTTCTGCCCACCCTTGAAAATCATCAAAGTAGGGATACTCCGAATACCATACTGGCTAGCTACATTAGGATTATCGTCAGTATTCAGCTTTACAACCTTTACTTTGCCTTCATACTGCTGTGCTAACTCATCAACAACTGGTCCAACTAGGCGGCAGGGGCCACACCACGGTGCCCAAAAATCCACTAATACTGGAACTTCACTATCTAGAACGTCATCCTTAAAAGATGCATCTGTA
>JAGVCD010000126.1 GCA_020059425.1 Chamaesiphon sp.
CCAGCCGGTGCCCCCACTCGTGGTCGATCGGAAGTACTACCCACTGGCCGCAATTTTTACTCTGTGGATATCCGCGCTGTCCCCACCGAAAGTGCCTGGGACGTGGGACGGAAAGCTGCGGAAGCTCTCATCGAACGCTATACCCAAGAACATGGCGAATATCCGCGCACTTTGGGCTTATCGATTTGGGGAACAGCCACCATGCGTACCGGTGGTGATGACTTAGCCGAAGCCTTAGCTCTACTGGGAGTTCGGCCAGTATGGGATGGGATGTCGCGGCGGGTAGTAGATTTTGAGATTCTGCCATTGTCCGTGTTGGATCGACCACGGGTAGATGTGACCCTGCGGATTTCCGGTTTCTTCCGAGATGCTTTCCCTAATTTGATTGATTTATTCAACCAGGCCGTAGCCGCTGTAGCTGCTTTAGATGAACCCGCCGAGCAAAATCCCTTGGCCGCCCAAGTCCAAGCGGAAACGGCGAATTGGTTAATAGAAGGCATCGATGAAGAAGAAGCGATCGAGCGTTCCTCCCACCGGGTATTTGGTTCAAAGCCAGGCGCATATGGAGCGGGTTTGCAAGGTTTAATTGATTCTCAAAACTGGTCGGATGAGCAGGACTTAGCGAACGCTTATATCAATTGGAGTAGTTATGCCTATAGTGGTAATGGCGTGGGCAAGGCAGCGCCGGAGGCTTTTCAGCGCCGCTTAGGTGACATGGAAGTGGTACTGCAAAATCAGGATAATCGTGAACATGACTTGCTGGATTCTGATGATTATTATCAATTTCAAGGAGGTTTAACAGCCGCCGTGCGATCGATCAGCGGTCAGCAACCGGCTACTTATTTTGGCGATAACGCCTTGACTGAAAATCCGAAAGTCCGATCGCTGTCCGAGGAAATAGCTAAGGTCTATCGATCGCGGGTGGTGAATCCTAAATGGATCAGCGGTGTAATGCGCCACGGTTACAAAGGAGCCTTTGAAATGTCCGCTACGGTAGATTTCTTGTTTGCCTACGATGCTACTGCCCATTGCGTCGCCGACCATATGTATGAGGGAGTAGCCAACGCTTACCTATTTGATCCACAGGTACAAGATTTTGTAAAACAGCATAATCCTTGGGCAGCTAGAGACATGGCCGATCGACTATTGGAGGCCCATCAACGGGGTTTATGGGCAACAGCTAGCCCAGAAACCCTCGCTCAGCTTCAGGAAATTTCCCTAGAAATGGAGGGTGAAGTAGAAAATACTCTCACCCCTTAGTAGAGCAATCAACCAGCCAAACCAAAGATCGTGATCTTAGCTCCCCAAGCTCTTGGCTTGCTCTAAAGCATCTTGATAGTTAGCATCACTGCCCTGCTTTTTGTAAATATCAGCCGATCGTTGATAATCTGCAATCGCCTTTTTCTTGTTTCCTAAAACAGCATGAACACCGCCTCGGTTGTAATAAGCCATGGCATACTGAGCATCTAATTGGATAGCTTTATCATAATCAGCTACCGCCTTTTCATATTTCTTCAGACCATAGTAAGCAGCACCACGATTGGTATAATTAATGGCATTGCGAGGCTCTATTTGCACGGCTCTATTATGATCAGCAATAGCTTTATCATATTTTTTCAATTCATAGTAAGCCAGACCCCGATTAGTATAGGCTACGGCGTATTGAGAATTTAGTTGCAAGGCTTTATCAAAGTCAGCAATTGCTTTGTTGTATTTTTTGAGTTCGTAATAGTCCAAACCTCGATTGGTATAAGTCACCGCATTTTTAGAGTTCAATTGGATCGCTTGATCATAATCAGCAATGGCTTTGTTGTATTGCTTAAGTTCATCGTAGGCGAAAGCACGATTGATATAAGTATATAAATCTTTAGGGTTTAATTGGGTCACTTTGTTATAGTCAGCGATCGCCTTTTCATACTTTTTCAATTTGCTATAAATCGTGGCACGGTTATAGTAAGCATTCGCATTTTTGGTATCGACCCGCACCACTCTGTCATAGTCAGCGATCGCCTTGTCGTATTGCTTCAATTTGCCGTAGGCCACACCGCGATTGTAATAAGCATCAGTATTTTTAGAATTTAGTTGGATGGTTTTGCTGTAATCTGATACAGCCTTTTCATATTTTTCTAATTTGCTATAAGCAGTAGCTCGTTCATAATAAGCGATCGCATTTTGCGCATCTACCTTAATGACCTGATCGAAGTCAGCAATTGCTCCATCATATTTAGCTAATTTATTGTGGGCAACGCCGCGATTAAAATAAGCCACATTGTTTTTAGGATCCAGCTGAGTTACCTTGCCGTAATCAGCGATCGCTCTGGTGTAGCTCTTCAATTTATCGTAAGCCGTACCCCGGATAAAATACAGCCGAGCATTCTGCGGACTACTGGCAATGGCTTGGTTCATATCTATTAACATGCCGCGATAGTCGTTTTTACCCTCTTTGGCCACTGCACTATTGATTAAACTATCCACAGATTTCTTGGGTTTAGTGGATTTGGATGGCTGAGAGGGCGCGGTAATCGTTTCTAAGTCCGTCGCTGCGGTATTTTTTTGTTCAGCTGAGAGCGCCAGAGCAGAAACAGACAATGCACAACTAACTAAAAATGCATTTCCCAAGAGGGCAACGGACAAAAGACGACTATTCATATACAAGGCTGTATGGCTTGAACTGATTTACTGACTTGATGTTACCGTAAAATTTGCAGCTGCATCTGATCAAACATGATCAATGCTTATGAAAAAAATATATATAATCATAAATTATTATAAAAAGTCGATTCTGTTCTATTGCCAGCAACACCAAATTGAATCTGAGATTTTTTAGCCGTTAACCATTGACTATCATTCGTGTATTGAGCGATAATGATTTGCTGTTCCTCTGCTCGGATCAGGTTGTGAATACATCAAGTCTTGCTCAGATATATTTCGGAGTGAGCACCTGTACGGCAAATTAATCCAAAATCTATGACTTACGCAATTATTGAAACTGGTGGCAAGCAAATGCGGGTAGAAGCCGGTCGCTTCTACGACATTGAACTGCTTCATGTTGAAGAAAAAGGTGCTGTCACCATTGACCAAGTACTAATGGTCGCTGACGGTGACAACGTTACTATTGGCCAACCATTGGTAGCTGGGGCTGTTGTCAACGGCACTGTCGTTCGCCACATGCGCGGTCGCAAGGTCATCGTTTATAAGATGCAACCTAAGAAAAAGACTCGTAAAAAACGTGGTCACCGTCAAGAAATCACCCGCTTAATGATTGATTCGATCGTTGTTAAGTAATATCGCATTCCATAATCGAGGCAAATCATGGCAAGTAAAAAGGGTACAGGTAGTACTAGAAACGGGCGCGATTCTAACGCCCAACGCTTAGGCGTGAAGCTTTACGGCGGTCAAGTAGCAAAGGCTGGCTGTATTATTGTGCGTCAACGGGGTACCACGGTTCATGCTGGTAACGGCGTTGGCATCGGCAAAGATTACACACTTTTTGCTTTAGTTGATGGTGTGGTGACTTTTGAACGACGCGGTAAAAATGGTAAAAAAGTTAGCGTTTATGCTCCCGTAGCTTAACCAATAACTGAAATTAAAGCCCCAGATTCTGGCCAGAACCTGGGGCTTTTGTCTTGATGGGGCTATGTACAAAAATAGTTCATCAAAAAGCCCACAGGACAAATCCAGAAGATTTGATTTGTGGGCTTTGAAGTAAGCTGGTGGACAGACTCGAACTCCCGACCGGCTGATTACAAATCAGCTGCTCTACCAACTGAGCTACACCAGCATTTATTCATTTGTCTCTAAGAATAGCATACCCCAGGTTAATTTGAATATTTACATCTGGATCAAATTTCTACTAACATCAGCAAAGAAATCGCAGATAATCCACCCAACGGCGCATTAGACAGCAGATTGAAAAATATAGAGGCAACAAAAATGGTTTGGTGGCGGCAATTACTAAAGTTATCTCAAAGGCGATCGATCTCTCTGGCCATGGCCATTTGCTGTTTATTGGTTGGTTTAAATAGTTGTACGCCACAAAATAACGTCGAAATCACCTTGGTCTCCTACACCGTCACTAAAGCCGCCTACCAACAGATTGCTGATAACTTTGCGGCAGAGTGGCAAAAAAGCCATCAACAGAACGTGGTCTTCAACCAAAGCTATGGCGCTTCTGGTTCCCAATCACGAGCGGTGGCGGATGGCCTAGAAGCCGATGTCGTGGCTCTTTCTTTGCAACCAGACATCGATAAAATCCAACAGGCCGGACTCATTGATCAAGGTTGGGAAAATGAGTTGCCCAATAAATCGATCGTCAGTCAATCGGTGGTTTCTTTAATTACCCAACCAGGCAATCCCAAACAAATTAAGACCTGGCAAAATTTAGCCCAGCCGGGTCTCAAAATTGTGACCGCCAATCCCAAAAGCTCCGGGGTGGCCAAATGGAACTTTTTGGCCATCTGGGGCGCATTAGCGAAAGAGTTACCCAACCAAGAAGCTCAAGTTTTCGACCAAACCCAAAAGATTTATCAAAATGCGATCGTCCTAGCCAAAGATGCGCGGGAAGCTAGTGATACATTTTTTAAGCAAGGTCAGGGCGATGTGCTAATTACCTACGAAAACGAAGCGATCTTGATCGGCCAAAAAGGTGAGAAGCTGGACTTTGTATCGCCACCCGTGAATATATCGATCGATAACCCAGTGGCGATCGTTGATCAAAATGTCCGCAAACACCAAAATCAAGCCGTAGTTGAAGCTTTTGTGAAATATTTATTTACCCCCGCTGCCCAACGGGAATTTGCCAAAGTCGGCTTTCGGCCAGTCTTACCAGCGGTTTACCAAGAGTTTAAGCAGCAGTATCAAAAAGTTGATGCACCTTTTAAAGCCACAGATATCGGTAGCTGGTCAGATATCCAGGCCAAATTTTTTGCCGATGGCGGATTATTCGATCGCATTGAGGCCAACCTAAAAAAATGACCAACATCACAATTGATCGAAACAAGAAAGCGCCTAGCTTATACAATTCCTGGCCTTGGCGAATTACGATCGGCTATTTAATCATCATGTTGCTGCTGCCGATCGCCGCGCTAGTGACCAAAGCCCTGACGATCGATGCTGGTAAATTCTGGAAGATTGCCACTGATCCGATCGCTATTTCCGCCTACGAAGTCACCTTTGTGACTGCCCTGGCAGCAGCGTTAATCAACGGTGTATTCGGTACATTGGTGGCCTGGGTCTTGGTGCGCTACGATTTCCCC
>JAGVCD010000385.1 GCA_020059425.1 Chamaesiphon sp.
AAAATCTGTACGAAAGCATTGGCGTGACCGAATATTGGCAGTTTGATCCCCGTGGCGAATGGATTCCCGAAAAACTGCGCGGCTATCGATTACAAGGAATCATCGAACCAACTTACTTCCCGATTACTGATGGTCACAGCCAGCCCCTACAACTTCAGATCACGGTAGAAGATAAAGCGATCGCTTTCCATCGGTTAGATAACGGTGAAAAATTATTGCCCCCAGCGGAACTAGACCTGGCCTTAGCTAGAGAAATTCAACGATCAAAGGAACTAGAGGCGCAGTTGGCTATGTATCAAAAGCGCTTCGGTGAACTGCCTCCTGAAAATTCTTAATTGTCGTTCAGCACAGAATTTAGTAGCTGTGATTCTTTTGGCAAAGAGGCTACGCTAGCGTCTAAAATTGTCCTATGGTTACAGGCTCAACCAGCCACCTAAATATTTATGAATGCTTACAAAATTCGTTGGTCTTTGACCTACCGGAGGTAATCGATCGTGATGGCAGATGGCTCGATCTTCCTGAAGGGACTACCCTTTAGTGCTGGTAAGTCAGTAGAAGTCATCGTATTAGACGATATATCTGCTCCGGAAGTAGCCAACCCGATCGACGAACGCTGGAAATCTTTGCAAGGTTCCGTTACTCGCTACGACAATCCTTTTGAGCCAGCTATTCCCGTCTCTGATTGGGATGTCTTGCAATGATTTTGCTAGATACACACATTTTTATTTGGTGGATCGATGACAGTCCAAGGTTTTCATAAAGACCCCGCAGACCAAATTATTGTCGCAACTTCAATAATTTCAGGAATTCCGTTATTAACAGCAGAACAAACTTGGGAATCGATCGATCTGGCGGTTTGGACGGGTGCAAATTGAAAAAGATGGTCGAAAATAAAACTGTTGAATAGAGCGAGAACCAGGTGGGAGTCTAGTATTGGGCTAAAAAACAATGTGAATTCTGGTTGCCAAAGAATGCGGAAATCATTTTACCTGGCCGTCGTTCAGTGGGCAGCAGGACAATAGAGTCAATTTCATGACTTCAGATATTACCGTAAAAGTCTTACCAGCTATCGTTTATAAGGCTATTTGAGCAAATATCACATTACCATCTTTTTCAATTTGCACCCGTTTGGACTTCGCCGAAGGGACTCAGTAGGGTTTCGAGGAGGTCTTTGGCGAATTGATCATGGGGGAATTGGGTCATGCCAGGAGGTAGGCTGTTGCTGGATAATTATAAATTCAATGTGGTTGGTCGGCAATAATTGGGGGTGAGTCTGGGTACTATTGTGTGATGGCACCTAAGGTTTTGAGGGTTGTTAGTTGGGCCGGGGTAAGGCCGGTGGCTCCGGTGATGTTCATGTCTTCATAGATGCGTTGGGGACGCAAAACTTTAGTGCATTCCCAGGTATTGGTGTCCCACAGGCGAATTGTTCCATCATGACTACAGCTAGCTAATAAATGTCGTTGTGGATCAGGATGATAAACAACAAAATTAACTAAATCTGTATGTCCTTCTAATATTTTCAAACGTTCTCCAGTAAGCACATCCCAAATACGAATCGTGGAATCATTGCTAGAACTGGCTAAATGATTTCCATCCAGACTAAAATCTACACTGCTAATAGCAGCCTTATGACCAGTCAGATTGTATCGACATTCTCCCGTCCGAACATTCCACAGTCGCACAATATAGTCCTCTCCACCACTAGCTAGCAGGTTACCATCAGGATCGAAAGCCACTGCCCAATTATGGCTGATAGTATGTCCCTCTAAAACTCTATCGCAAGCCCCAGTTTTAATATCCCATATCCGCACACAAGGATCATGACTAACCGTAGCCAGCAACCTTCCATTGGGGTGAAATGCTAGAGCTGTTATCTTGATATCACTCAGCGCCTCTTTGTCAAACTTCCGAAATAGCTCTCCGGTTTCATAGTGCCAAAGGCAAATCGTATTATCAATCGACCCACTAGCCAAAAGTTTTCTCTCGGAGTGGATCGCCACTGTGAGTACAAAAACAGGAGCTTTCTGTAGTAGTCTGAAATTTCTGCTTAGTGAGGAGTTGTTTAGAACATCCCATAATTTCACCATGCCATCCATACTACAGCTAGCTAATAAATCACCTAAAGGTGAAAAAGCAATTTGCCAAACAGCCATCTGATGTGCGATGTGGGCGTCTAAGCATTGACCTGTGTTGAGATCCCACATCCGGATCTGCCGATCTTCGCTGCTACTAGCTAATATATTGCTCTGTGGGTGGAAAGCTAATGCCCTAAATGCTTTGGAACTACTACTGAGAGTTTTGACGCATTGTCCAAACTCCACATCCCAAAACTTCAACACACCGCTCAGATCGCCACTAATTAAATTTTGACCCGTAGAATCCAGCGCAATCGACCAAAGATTATTTTGATGCCCTTGTAGTACTTTGCTACATTGCCACTCGGTACCTTTTACCTGTTGCCAAATTCGTATAGTTAGATCCTGGCTGGCACTAATCAACGTTTGACCATCAGGACTAAATAACACCTGTGCAACTATTCTGGAATGGTCTTGGATTGTTTGTAGGCAAAGACCTGTTTGTAACTCCCAAATTTTAATAGAAGTATCGAAGCTACTGCTGGCTAGCTGGGTACCTAAAGCATTAAAAGCAAGAGAAAAAATAATTTGACTATGACCAGTTAATACATTAACGCATTCATCAGTTGCTAAGTCCCAGATCCTAACTTTAGAGTCATAACTACCACTAGCTAGCATGTTCATCTGGGGATGAAAAGCAACAGTCATTACTGTTGCTGAGTGACCCAAAAGCTTCCGAAGCAGTTCACCAGTCGTCACATCCCATAATAGCACTGCCCCACACTCGCTAGCACAAGCCAGTATTAAACCCTCGGGGTTCAGGGCTATGCGGTAAATAGATGTTGAAGACTGCCAAGATGTTGTACAGAAACCACTATATACGTCCCAGATTTTAATATTTCCATCAAAACCAGCACTAATTAACTTATTACGATCAGGCAAAAAGGCTAATCCCATAATGTAGCCTTCATGTGCTTTGACATTCAGTAGATTTTGACCGGAATCAAAATACCAGACAGATATTTTCCCATCACTACCGCTACTTGCAACCAATTGATCGTCAGGACTAATCGCGACTGCATAAATATCCCCGATCGATTCCGCAAACAACGAAGTCGCCAAGTTCGCCCGTGTCAAATTCACCCCAGCCAGCGGCACCTCCCGTAAATCAGCCTGACGAATACTCAACCCCCTCAAATCCAAACCCGTCAAATCAGCCGCCAACTGACCAAGCAAATTCAAACAATTACCCGCCCCATAACTTCCCGCCGCAAACGAACCAACCTCCAACCGAGCCAAAATCTGCTTCAAAACCCTAACGATCGATCCCTCTCCACCCAAATCCGAAGCCAACATCACCAACAAAGGCTGCACAATTACCCGAATCTGACTGTCC
>JAGVCD010000387.1 GCA_020059425.1 Chamaesiphon sp.
AGCCGATCGCATCTCTTGAAAACCACATTCTGTAGTAATTTCTTCATATTCTGGTAGCGAAATTACGTAGGGCAGGCAGTAAACCTGATAAATTTGGTCTAAATGTCTAATTTCAGCCGGGGTTAAAGATCCGGCCTCACCATCTGTTGGGCGATGACACCAAGTGGCAAAAATCAAGCGGCCACCGGGTTTGAGTACGCGATAACATTCTTGCAAAAATTTTGTTTTGTCTGGCATATGTTCGCCACTTTCTAAAGTCCATACCACATCGAAAGTATTGTCGGCGTAGGGAATAGTCAAGGCGTTGGCCACCTTGAAGGTAGCTTTATCCTTCAAGCCTGCCGCTACAGCTCTTTCCTGAGCACGCTGGGCTTGTACTGGCGACAGGGTAATTCCCACTACTTCGGCTGGCAGTTTTTCAGCTAAATAAAGACTACTGCCGCCGATCCCACAACCAATATCAATAATTTTGAGGGGCTGGCCATCGGAACTACTACCACCAGACCAACTGAGTAATTCTTCAATCAGGTCAATCTGGGCTTGGCGTCGATCGATCTGTTTTTTGCCATCCACACCATAGTAACCATGATGCATATGTTCGCCCCAGATACTTTCCCACAAGCCACTGGAGGCATCATAGAATTGCTGGATTTGTTGATATAGATCGTTGCTCATGAATAGTTTGAGGGCGGTTACTTACTTGTCCCACCTATTCTAACCAGACCAGTTCGATCGTGCTTGGCAATTGGGGATACTTGCACAAAAAAAAGCTGGCCTGAGGCCAGCTTTTCTAATAGTAGTTAGCTTTAAAACTAAGCGTTTCCACCCATTTGAGCAGCTACTTCTTCCGCAAAATTGGACTCTTTTTTCTCGATGCCTTCACCCAGAATAAAGCGGGTAAAACGTCTCACCGAAACGCTACCACCAAGTTGCTTGGCGCTATCAGCGAGCAGTTCATCAACTGTCTTCGCTTGATCTTTAATGTAAGGTTGATCGACCAAGGTCATTTCCTTCAGGCGTTTGTCAATCCGACCCTGAACGATTTTTTCTTTGATATTGTCTGGTTTACCAGCCAAATCATCACGACCCATTTCCATCTCTTTTTCCTTTGAGGAGATCTCAGTTGGAATAGCAGCAACATCAATGTACTCAACGTTGGGGCAAGCCGCTACTTGCATGGCTAAGTTACGAGCCAAGCCTTTGAACTCAGCATTGTCTGCGACAGAGGCCGCTTCAGTGCCTAGCTCTAGGAGTACGCCTACTCGACCGCCAGTGTGAATATAGCAATCGATCACTCCGTTAGAGCCAGCAGCCAATTGATAGTTAGCTAAGCGCCGAATATTGAGATTTTCACCCAAGGTAGCGATCGACTTAGTAACTGCTTCCTCAACTTTGATGCTGGGATCTTCCGCATAAGGCTGAGCCAACAGCGTGGCCACATCGTTAGCGGTAATCGCTTGGGTGGCTAAACTCTGTACTAGCAGTTTGAAGGCATCATTCCGCGCTACAAAGTCAGTTTGACAATTGACTTCGACTAAAACTCCCGCTTTACCGTCAGCTTGGATGTAGTTATCTACCAAACCTTCCGCTGTGACGCGATCGCTTTTTTTGCCAGCCGCAATCATCCCTTTCTGGCGCAACCACTCCGATGACTTGGTGATGTCACCGTCATTTTCGTTGAGCGCCTTTTTGCAGTCCATCATCCCGGCACCAGTCAGCTGGCGCAGTTCTTGAACCATTTTTGCAGTAATTTCAGCCATATTGTTGTTTAGGAGTTGATTAGGAGCAAAACCAGAAAGCTTCGGATTTTAGACTAACCGGCACTTTCAGTTTCGCTAGGACTAGCTTCGTCAGCGGCTACTTCGTCTTCGAAGTCTTCTTCAGCGTAGTCGGCATACTCATCTTCGGTATCCAACTGACCATGACGACCTTCGTAGACCGCATCAGCTAGTTTACCTAAAATTAGTTTGACCGATCGAATAGCATCATCGTTGGCGGGGATCGGCACATCTACGATGTCTGGATCGCAGTTGGTATCTAGCAAGGAGACAATCGGGATATTTAGCTTTTGGCACTCTAACATGGCGTTATATTCCCGGCGTTGATCGACTACGATCACGATATCGGGGATTTTACGCATGTTTTTGATACCGCCCAGATACTTCTGGAGCTTAAACATTTCCCGACGCAAGACGGAAGCTTCTTTCTTGGGCAATAAGTCCAAGGCTCCGCTTTCTTCGCGTCGTTCTAAATCTTTGAGGCGATCGACTCGACCCTTGATTGTTGTCCAGTTGGTCAGCATTCCTCCCAACCACCGTTGGTTGATGAAAGAAGCCCCACAACGGGTGGCTTCTTGGGCAATGATAGTCGCGGCTTGGCGCTTGGTGCCTACAAACAAAAAGCGTTTGCCTTGTTCCGAAGCCGTGCGCATGTAATCATAAGCATCTTCCATCAACTGGGCAGTCTGCACCAAGTCGATGATGTGTACCCCGTTCCGAGAGGTGAAAATGTAAGGAGCCATCTTGGGATTCCAACGGCGGGTTTGGTGCCCGAAGTGAACACCCGACTCCATCATTTGTGCGAGAGATACTACAGCCATATTAATTTATTACTCCTTCCGGGTTTATCCTCCATTTGAGTGCATTTCTGTGATTTAGAAACACCCGAAATCTCAAATGTGCGAATTTTTAGACAACTTTTCTAGAATATCAAATTATCGGGATTTTTCACAATC
>JAGVCD010000407.1 GCA_020059425.1 Chamaesiphon sp.
TACTAACCCCAAAACAGGACGTAATACTCGCGAAACGCTGGATTGCCCTTAAGTTATTAATATTATTTGAGCAATTAATTAATCAGCCGATCGAACAGTGACCACGCCATAGGCTGTCGGGGAAAGATGCGTCCGCACCGACTCTTGAATCGCGGCGGCACTGATCGATCGCACATATTTGGGATAATCAATACCCGCTTGGTAATTGCCAGCTACCGCTTGATAGTAGCCATACAAGCCGCTGCGCGCACTCGGTGTTTCGTTGGCGAAAATATGGCGATTGGCCACCTGACGACGCACTCGATCGATCTCCGCTGTACTAATTTCTTGGTGATGCAAAGTTTCGATATGAGCCATCACCCGTTGTTCCACTTCGGCTAAGTTGGCGGTCGGTAACTGCACGCTAATCGTAAACATCCCCTGCCAGGCATAGCTGCTATTACTAACCCCAATCCCGGTCACCAATTGTCGCTCTTCGCGCAGATCGCGCACTAGCCGAGAGGTACGTCCTTGACCCAATACCGCTGCCACAATGTCTAATGGATAAGTAGCATCCAGATCGGTCATCCCCGGTACCCGCCAGATGAAAATCAGCCGAGTTTGCTGAATAGATGGATCGATCGAATCATGCCGCACAATTCTATTGAAAGGCGCTTCCGGCTGAGGCAACTTATTGGCTCCAGCAAACTGCGGCGAAGAATCATCATGATGGCTATGAGCCATAAAGCCATCAGTCACTACATCAATTAGCTCTTGCACCGGCAAGTTTCCCACTGCCACTGCTGTCATCGAGCGCGGTTGGTAATTGGTCGCATGGAAAAAACGCATTTGCTGATCTGTTAGCGCTTCCACCACTGCTGTGGTGCCTAATACTGGTCGCCGATAGGGTAACCGCTGAAACACTGCTTCGATCGATTTTTGGTAGATGCGGTGTTGAGTATTGTCAGCCGATCGATTAATTTCTTCTAAGATCACCGATTTCTCTTGGTTGAAATCGGCTTCTGTAATACTGGGATTCAACACCACGTCCATTTGCAACGGTGCCAACTCGGCAAAATCACGCGGTGCCGTAGTGATGTAGTACTGAGTATAGTCTTGGCTCGTGGCCGCATTAGTGACCGCTCCTCGTTCTTCTACCCGCCGCTCAAATTCACCAATTTGGAGCCGAGGGGTACCTTTAAATACCATATGCTCCAAAAAATGAGCCATGCCATTAATGCTGTCAGCCTCCAGCCGAGAACCCACACTTAGCCACAGGCTGAGGTTGACCGCTTCCACTGGCAATTGTTCGGCAATAATCGTGAGACCATTGGGCAAAGTATGGCAAGTCGGTTCATTGAGAGAGGTTGTCGCGAACATAAGTTAGGGGGTGAGGGTTGTCCAAGCGCCATAGCGACGCTCGTAGTAATTCAAAATTTCGGTAACTTGAGACTGGTCGGTGGTGGTGACAGCTCCACAGTTGATTGACAAACCAGCTACCTGACTTTGCAAATAATCGAATTCTGGAGCAGTTTGCGGCAGTAATTCCACTTCAATACCGGTCACCTGTTGCAGATGAGCGGCAACTTCTAAATAAACTGCCAGCGGCAGTTGCGGGCGATCAATCGAAAAAGTGGCAGCAGCTAAAGACATCGCAAAAAATCGGAAGGCAGTCTACCTATCATAAACTGCTGCTATAAAAAAAGACATACCGAAGTATGTCTATAAGGTGTTGTAATTTTTGGTGTGTTTATTTAGGTGTTTCCAAAGATGCTGGAGCTTCTTTGTTCGCAATCATCGGCTTTTCACCGACTCGCCGTAAAACCTCGATCCCAGCTTCTTCCAGTACAACGATCGGAGTGATCGCGTTGGGGTCTTGAACGCGCTTAATGAGCACTTTGCCATTAAGCACCTTTTCACCAACTGAGATGTAGCGACTAAATGACTCACCAGGTAATTTTACAATAACCTGGGTTTGACCATTGATTTCAGAAACCCCCGAAACTTGAATGGCTTGAGCCAATTCCGGCATAATTGCTGGTTTGGCGGCAGGCGGAGTCAACAGTGCCGTTTTGACAGGTACTAGAGGTGTGACTGCTGGAATACTACCGACCGTTACTGTTCTACTGGCAATGGTTTTAGGAGCAGTCACTGATTTCCCATTGGATTTGATTGATTTCTTGCTCACCATATCGGCAATACTGGCAACGCCGACATTAGAACCCAAATTATTATTGGTAGCGCCAGAATTGCTACTGGATCCAACACCGGGATTAAAGGCCACTGTGGATGGAGTTGTCTGTTGAGATGTCATTCGATTGCTGACTGGCAAGACAACTCTTTGGATAACTGGTTGGGCAATGACTGCCGAAAAAGGATCCACTCGTCCCTTCGATATAGATTTAGTAACAGTTTCAGTGTCTGAGGCTGGAATTAGACCCGCCGCAATATCACCACTAATAGCAGGCTGGGCATCAGTAAGTTTCGTATCGCCAGGGGCAATGAGCGATGCCGCTGGATTAGCTGCTAGTATTGGTGTAGCGCTAGGTGTCGGAACGATCGCACTGGCAGCAGGACTAGGAGAGGCACTATTACTAGGTTTAGGTGCATCACCACCACAACCCGAAACTAACAATGAAAGACAGCCAAAAACAATAAAATAAGAGAGAGAGTTGGGTGACACTTGCTACCGCCTTCTAGTTATAGTTGCTAATCAATGATGCAATTCACCATTGAAAGAGAGTCCGAGAAAAGCCGATTTATTAAAATATAATTCGCATTCTACGTAGCGGTGTTTTAGATAAACTAGCCGTTAGAGTTATTCTGCCCATTTTGGATTCAATAATTATCGTTGCTATTAATTGTTTTCATTAAAGAAAGACTGGAGCAAACCAACTCCTTTCTTGACATGGCGAGAAACAGTAATGACACTGATGTCCATCTTTTCTGCCACTTGTTTCTGGGTCAGGTCATAGAAGAAAACAAATTCGATAATTTGCCTAGTGTGTTGTTCTAAGGTTACTAATCCTTGTTTTAACCGCTGCTGGTCATCTTCTGGTAGTTGAAAACTGCGATATTGTTGGTCTGGCAAAATATCCAGCATACAACAGCCTTCTTCATTGCCTACTGGACAGTCCAAGCTGACTGGCTGACGATTTTGTTGAGCCATCCGCACTTCTTGCCATTCTGCGACCGAAATATCCAGAGCTTGGGTAAGTTCTTGTTCTGAAGGTAGTCTGTGGTGTTGGACTTGGAAGCTTTGATTGATGGTATTGGCTTTTTGTAAAAGCTCGGACCACCGCCGGGGGACTCGGACGATCGAACTCTTATCTCGCAAATAATGCTGGATTTCGCCCCGAATATAGGGCATGGCAAAGGTACTAAAAGCATATCCCTTAGCCAAATCAAACTTATCGATCGCGGCAATTAGTCCGATCGATCCAACTTGCAACAGGTCTTCATAACTCTCTTGACACTGACCCGCCCAGTAATGGGCTTCCTTTCTTGCCAGACCCAGATTCAGCCGCACAATCTGCTCTCGCAAAGATGAACGGCCAGACTGACGATAGGCACTTAATAGTTCTAGTGTTTGTTGTTTAAGTTCTCCGGAGGACTCTGTTTTCACTTCTTTTGCTGGCGATG
Source organism: Chamaesiphon sp. (assembly GCA_020059425.1). The sequence continues at coordinate 3,622 of JAGVCD010000407.1, forward strand.
GATCGAGGCCAGCTGTCGCTAAGCGAACTGGTGGCTTTTCTAACAAAGAAGTCGCACCAATGGTGTCTGGATACGCCAGTGTATTGATCATTAACGGCTCACAATCCCTAAATTAATTGAGATATTTCAATATCTCTATAGTTAAAATTCCAATTTACGAAAATCATCTAAAAAATTCTTGGCGGCACCTTTTATAAATATTCCCAAGTCTGGATTGATAATCAAATATTGATAAATGAAACTGCCATTATTCAGTGGATTTACTGACAATCAAGAGGTTTGTAATCACCCGGCATTGACCATATTGTCGGACTTGCACAAAAAAACGGCGGTGATAGCCGCCGAGTGTTTTTAATGATTATGATCACTGACTTTTTGCTTTTGGGCTATTTCTAAGTGTTAATACCCAAGGCTGTTAGCACAGCTGTAATACTACGTGGATCTTTCACCATCCAGGGATGAATGGCGACTGGTAGTTGAACTTCTTTTCCCACAGCTAGCTGCGAACTAGCTGGCGGCAAAATAATTAGATCAAAAGGAGTCCAAATCGATGTGAATTTGACTTGAGCTAGCATTTGGACATCTTGTTGCAGATCTTGAATAAAAGCGCTATCTGGACGCATCTGGACACAACCCGGTCTGGGGGTGAAGTAAGCTGCTAGCGTTCCTTGATGGGGAGCGGCAATAGTAACGTAATGTTCGACTCGATCGATCCCACCTAAGCGTTGCATATAATATCGGGTCACCAGCCCGCCCATACTGAAACCAATCAGATCAAATTTTTGAGGAGCTGGAATATGCTCATCAATAAAATTTTGAAGCTGGCTAGCGGATACTTCTAGTAGGGCGCTGCCATCATTGGGTTGCAGATCAATACTGTAAACTGGTCGGCCTAAACTACGCAGGCAGTTGGCGATCGAGCGAAGTTTAGCACTGGTATCATTGATGCCATGCACCAACACAACCGGATTAATAATGTTGGACATTGTGCAAAAGCCTGGTTAGTACCTGAGATGAAATCATAGATCGATCGAACGCCATTCTTAGAGGACCTGCTTCCATTATGAACTTTTGTAAAAGTTTGGGAGAGCAACTTGCCACTCACTCCCAGCGCCACTGATAATTCAGTTGCATAAGGATGACTTCGCCACCTATCTATAAATTAATTAATCAATATGTTTAAAAGATTATTCGGTAAAAAAAATGATGGCTTCTACATGCAAGCTGATGAGTCTAAAGCTCCAGCTCCAGTAGAAAAAGCAGCAGTTCCAGTTGAAACCCCAGCTACTCCTGCTGCCGAAAAAGCTGAACCACCAGCTGAAAAGTCAACAAAAGCGACCAAAACATCAATTAAAGATAAAAAGAAAACCAAAGGGGAAGCAAAAGCAACTCCAGCTATTGAGACTGAATCTGTCGCCACCTTAGCCGCAGCAGAGTCAACGATCACCAACTTTGCCACCGACTATTTAATCAAGCCATCTAGCATTAGCAGCCGACGTCGGCCAGGAGCCAACATGAAGCAGTTCATGGATATGGCTAGACAAGTCGACACCAAGAAAAGTCCTGGTCAACGGGCTAAAGCCAACTAGGTTGAGCTA
>JAGVCD010000249.1 GCA_020059425.1 Chamaesiphon sp.
GGTGCCCGGTATATAAAACAAGTAAAAGATTTTTTAGTTCTAAAGAGAAATGGTTGTTAGGCGTTGCCTGATTCAGCAACGCCATTATTTTTTAGCCAATACTACTGGTTACAACTGGATGAAAGTAAAAGGAAAAACCTAGCACCACATAAGCTGCCAATAGTAAGATACCTTCCAACCAATTTGATCGACCATCCGAACTAATTGAGTTAGCAATTAACACTGATACGGCTACTGCTACCAACTCAAACGGATTAAAATCCAAATCCATTGGCTTACCCATAATCAGACCAGCAATCACCAAAACTGGTGCTACAAATAGGGCGATTTGTAGACTAGAACCCACTGCGACCGACACCGACAAGTCCATTTTGTTCTTCATCGCTACCGATACAGCGGTGGCATGTTCCGCCGCATTACCAATAATTGGCACTAAAATCACCCCTGTAAATAGCGGACTAAGACCAAATTGACTAGTCGCCTCCTCTAAAGTTGATACCAAAAACTCCGACTCTAGCGCCACTAGCAATGTACAAACCAGTAACACCGCAATCCATAACGGCAAATTCACCTGATGTTCGCCATCATCGGCCAAGTTCACATCTGCTAGATCCTCGGGAGTAAGATCGGCCAAGCCCACATCATACAAGTAGGTATGGGTTTTCATCGAAAACAGCAGCGTTAGCACATAAACAATAATCAAGACGATCGCCACCGCCACGGAAAGCTGCTGAATGGTTGCCGGACTAATCCCTGTAGAGGTGTAATCGACAGCCGTCGGCAGCAGCAGAGCAATTACTGCCAAATTCATACTAGAAGCATTCACCCGGGCGATCGTCGGCTGAAATTCTTGCTCCTTATAACGCAGTCCGCCTAAGAACATCGATAGACCCATAACCAGCAACAGGTTACCAATAATTGAGCCAGTCAAACTGGCCTTTACCACATCGACTAAACCGGCATTCAGCGCCACCAAAGCGATAATCAACTCTGTGGCATTACCAAAAGTCGCGTTCAGCAAACCACCCAGAGATGGTCCTAACACCACCGCGATTTCCTCGGTGGCTGTGCCCATCCAAGCTGCCAGTGGAATAATTCCTAAACAAGCAGTCACAAAAATAACCGCCGCACCCCAATGCAAGAAGTGACCGGCGATCGATATCGGAATAAAAAGTAATAAAAAAGAGAGGATATTTTTGAGACTCATCAATTGACCCTGAATTAGCACACCATCCAGCTTACTGGAGTTTTATCACTGTACTGATCCGTAAATATGATGATCATGAAAATTTTTATTCTTGAGGCTCGTTAGATTTACTGAAACCTAAACCATTAGCTTCTGCATAGCGATCCATAAACCGCATAAACCGCTCCCATTCTGCAGGTGACTTCATCAAGTGAATTGCTTCTAATGCTGCTGGTTGGCCATTCACAAACTTAGCTTTTACTTCCCGCGTAATAATTTCCCCTTCTTCGTCAATCATATATAACCCAGTAACTGCATCTGGGTCGTTGCGAAATAAAGCCTCTGGCTTATCAAAATAAAGAACTGCTGTACCTTGTTGACCATCACGAGATTTAGTCAACCGAACGTCAGGTAAGACACCCTCTGTTGTGCCGCGTGAAAACTGCATTTGAGCCATAAGATAATAGTTTGTTAACAATAATTTACTGATTTTAACATTGCCTGGAGATCGCTCAGCCTTTATCCACCAAAAAAAGCGCCTCTAGTCATGGACTAGAGACGAATTTAAAAATTAATACAGCTCTGAATTTAGTCTTCAGTGGCTGAAACAAAGTCTTCTTCCAGTACCTCAATTTCGGGTTCGGAATCACCATCTGTTGCTTCGATCGATTGACCAGAAGCCTTGGCAATCAGCATCTCCCGATACTTCTGAGCCATCTCTTCGGCCATTTCATAAACCTGTTCCCGATTCTTGATCATGTCACCAGGTTCAGGTTCTAGCTGCTTGGTAGAAAGAGAAATCCGCCCTCTTTCGGCATCTAGATCGATGATCATGACCTTCACTTCATCATTTACATTGAAAACACTATGCGGTGTATCAATATGGTCATGAGAAATCTCGGAGATGTGTAATAGACCACTAACCCCACCGATATCAATAAAGGCACCGTAAGGTTTAATACCGCGTACCGAACCGATGACGACTTCGCCTACTTCCAGACGATTCATCTTCCGTTCTACTAATGCCCGACGATGGCTGAGTACTAGACGGTTGCGATCTTCATCTACTTCCAAAAACTTCAAGGGCAACTCTTCATTCAGCAGCTCTTCTTTAGGTTTGCGAGTGCTGATGTGAGAACCGGGAATAAAGCCCCGCAGACCTTCAATGCGCACCAAGGCACCACCACGGTTAGTGGCAAATACTTGCGACCGGACAGTGGCATCTTCAGCTTGCAGCTGTCGCACTCTTTCCCAAGAACGCATGTATTCAATCCGCCGGATCGAAAGTGTGAGCTGACCATCTTCATTTTCATCCGTGAGGATGAAAAATTCGCGTGTTTCGTTGGACTGTAAAACTTCTTCCGGAGCATCGACCCGATTGATCGACATCTCCTGGATCGGAATATACGCAGCAGTCTTAGCACCGATATCAATTAGCGCTCCTCGGGGTTCTAGACTAAAGACCGTACCTGCTACCACATCGCCAGGGCTAAAGTGATAGTCGTACTTGTCTAATAAGGCTGCAAAATCATCGAGGGTGAAGCCAATATCGGTAGCGGTTTTTTTCTGATTGACCATGCGAAATTTCCTAGGTTTAAGTTCTCTGTAGTTACTACGCCCCTTGCTAACAGAACAAACAAATACTTGTTGTTCTATTAACACAGCTCTACTATTCCTCACGAAGAGGTGAGAGAGTGAGTCCCCATTTATTAACTAATCAATGAGGTGCGAAAGTGAGGATTTATAATCCGAACATCACATAATATCACTTTTAGTGGAGTTGAGTAAAATTCCTTAACTATCACCGCCAGAACGGCAATAGTTATTAATTCCATCCACCAAGTCTTTTTCAGGGCTGGCCACCTGACTCAATTTGGCTCTACCCTTAGCTACTTCCGAATTCTTTTTTTTGCTTTGGCTATCTAAAATCTGCTTAGTTACCTGGCTAGAATTTTCATACATTAGTGCGAATTGATCCCTGACTTCTTGCAATTTAGGGTCGTTTGTACTAACTGATTTCATATCTTGAGCGCCTTGTGCAAAGGCATCAGCAGACTTTCCAACGGCCTTGAGGTCTCCTTTGGTGACACTTTTGCTGATTTCTTGGGTATCTAAAACGAGTTGATTATGAATTTTTTTGATTTTTTGACACTGAGACACTTTGCTTTCACAACCGGTCAGGAGTAGACCCATGATTAAAAGCAAAAACCAGCGAGGATGAGACTGCAACACAATATTTGGTTTATTAATTTGACTTAAGTTTTCGTTGAAACAGAAACTTGGATTCTGATTCTATACCTTTAATAAAAACTGGCTTCCATCA
>JAGVCD010000389.1 GCA_020059425.1 Chamaesiphon sp.
GCTAGCCACGAATTCTTCGAGGGTAAATGCGGCTTTGACATTTTTTCCTTGGGCGCGGGTGGCCATGAAGGTATCGGTCTTTTCCCGCGATCGGTTAAAAACAGCCACAGAGAAACCCTTGCTTTCTACGTTGAGAGCCAGATTTTCACCCATCACTGCTAGGCCAATCACACCAAAGCTTTGTAAAGTCATAAATAGAGGTTGTGAAGTTTTGCCATTTTTTTTAGGTTAACTGATCCCCATCGCAGTGGTCTAAATATAGAGGAAACTTAAGATTTCAGAACACAAAAAAGCGGCTTAACAGCCGCTTTTTTGTGTTCTGAAAAACTTTACTTAGAATGTGAAAGTAGTTCTGACAGTACCAACTAGTGCACCACCAGCATTGGGATCTAACTGGTTGGGGTTAGTCAAGTAGATTAAGCCGGGAGTAACCGACAGACCATCATTGAGTTTGTATTTGTAGAAAGCTTCTAACTGATAGGAATTGCTTGCAGTACCTGTACCACCATTAGTTACAGTAGGAGCTTGACCAGCAAAGAACCCTAACAAATTACCAGGCTGACCAACGTTAGGCAGAGCTACCCCAACGCCATAAGTCAAAATATCAGCATTATCACCGCCGCCAGTTCTAGCTGCCGATGTTTTGCCAACAAAGCCGCTCAAAGATAGGTTGTCACTAGCTTTGTAGGCTGCTGACAAGCCATAAGAGTTACTAGTAGAAAAACCGGTGTCAGTTAGACTGGAACCGGTGATTGAGCCAGCAGAACCAAAGTTATAGATTGCACCATCGGCATGATTGGCATTGACATAAGTCAAACCAAAATCAAACTTGTCGCTAGGCTTAAAGTTAACCTGTGCTAAGAAAGAATTCCGGCCACCAGAGACACCGGTTGCGGGGCTATTAGCGTTAGTACCAGCAAAATAGCTAAGATTTACAGAATCGAGGAAAGTACTATTACCACTGCTGATCGGAATAGAAAGACCAACTCCAGTACCACCACCAATTTTGTAGATCGGGTTTTCTTCAGCAAAGGAGGTCAGGGCGCCGTTACCACCAGTAAAGTCTTGGAAATAAGGATTGTGGGTTTCGGCGTAGTCGGAATGAATACCATTAACTGCCGCTGCATAAACTGTGCTGCGACCTACTGGAAATTGATAAGCCAACCAGTCAATACCTACCGAATTTCCAGCATAACCAGCATAGGTGGGAGCACCTTCCGCTGTTAAAGTACCGTTTCTCAAGGGACCGTAACCACCAAAGTTACCAGCTGCCAAACGAGTGAATAACTTATCCTTGCCAGTGAAGGAAGTTTCTACTAAGAGGCGCACCCGATCGCTGAACGTGCCATTATTACCAGCGGCTCCGCCACTAATTACACCATTCAATCCGAAAACCACTTCACCTTTCAGCTTGCTAGTTGTCGAAAACTGACTAGTTTGGGATTGGGCTAGTGAGGTACGCTCAGCTTTTTCAATGCGAGCATCTAAGGTACTGAGTTCTGCCCGAAATTCTTGACTCAAACGACGTAGAGATTCTAAATCTTGAGCAGAAACTTCACTAGTGTTGTTGGCCAAAACTGGCTCAGCTTTTTTCATGCAAGCATTGAGACCAGCGGCAAAATCAGCCCGAGAAACAGCTCCACCAGTCAAACTAGAATCGCACTTATACTTACTTTCTAGACTTTTTAGTGAGGTATATTGCCAATCGGCGGGCTTAATTAAAGCGCCTGGTTCAGCTACTTCGGCGTTCTTCGCAACTATGGCATCAGGAGTGGTATTAGCAACACTCCCACTAACCTCATCTAGGTTGGTGGGAGTTATATTGACGGGAACTTCTTCTGACTGAACGTTTGATGCAGCGAAAGCGTTAGCAGATGCAAAGAAGCTGATGGCATATGCTGCGGGAACTGCGAACAGTAACTTCCATGAAATATTTGGCATAACTTTAAATGTTTCTCCTCAGGCACTATTGGTTTTAGTATTTCGCTCACTGCCAAGCGACGGTAGATTTATTTAGTAACACTAGTTGTGTACTTGACTATAATTATGAGAACTTTGCTTCCAGATAAAACTGGATACTTAGCTAACATCATATGATCTTTAATCACAGCAGTTTTGTATGATTTGATACTATCTTAGTTTAGTAGATAGCTGCGCTTGCGTTAAAAGCACTAATAAGCAGTCTATATTTGTATCAAAAAATACTATTGGTAATTATACCCAGGTTGTTCTCGGAAATCTACTACAAAAACTATCCGCCTTCACGATTATTAATTAGATTAAGTATCTAGAATTAATAACTGTGAAGGCGGTCTAGCGGGTTTCCATCGCTGGAACCTGACTGCCGGGAGAACTCCAAGCATCTTTAAGGCTTAAACTGTCTCGCGTTGCTTAGAGAGCAGTCCCGGCACACAGCCGACTAACTCCAGTCTGAAAACCCATCAATTTACTACTATCTGGCATGGGCACCACCTCCTATTTATTGAAAGGACATTGAGATTAAACGACCATTCGTTCTAACCTAAAACTAGCATAGCTTTGGAGAGATGACAATTGTGCAATATATTTCGGCGTTGGCTTTGGATGTGGGCAGTAAAAGAATTGGGGTGGCAGGCTGTGATGGAACTGGTCTAATTGCCACGGGCATTATGACGATCGATCGAACTTCTTTTCAGCAAGTTGTAGAAATTATTCGACAATTGATTAGTGATCGATCGGTTTCTGTTTTGGTGGTGGGTTTGCCTTATACCTTGGCGGGGGAGCTGGGTACGCAGGCGAAGCAGGTGCAAAAGTTTATGCGGCGGTTGACTAAGGCCATCGAACTGCCTGTGGAATATGTGGATGAGCGCTTAACCTCGGTGACGGCGGAACAGTTGATGATTGCGGCGGGTCATTCACCTAGAGATAATAAAGGCATGATCGATCGAACGGCGGCGGCCTTAATTTTGCAAGATTGGCTAAATCTGCGGCGCGCTCAGCTAGATTCTGCCACCTGACTTATAATTTATAATTATGTCCACCAGTTTGGTTTACAGTGCAGTGGAAGTCATTGGACATTAGTCAATCTGGGAAAAAGATAATAGGTCGAATTGGGATAATTATATGAAGCCAGCGTTCCGCTCTTCTTTCTCTGAATTTTTCATTTAAGACAAAACTAAGAGGTCTGACAGCCTCTGAACAAATAATAGTTAATATGTTTCTTTGTAGTATTTAAGTATTGTAAAGCGCGAATCCCAATCTGAGTGAAGGTTTCATATTTAATTATTTTTTGTTTTTAGTGAAAAGCGGAATCTTAGGCAAAAATAGTGCTTTGTAATCAGCTAAATCAATTAAATTAAAAGATCGAGGCTATTATGAGCCAACCAACATCAATTACTAGGCAGCGGGTAAGATTCGAGGAGGTCACTCCAGCCAATGAGTGCGTGGCTTTTTTCGATGTGGCGATCGGATCTCTGGCGGCTCATTTAGATTTTCCGATCTACGAAGGTTATGACGAGCAAGGTGGATTACTATTAGCTTTTTTCGTGTTGCAATCTGGAGAGGCTGTTGTATTAACGGAGTATCTCAATTCTGCTCAATCGGGCACCTCCTTGTATGTAGATGCGGAGATGCCGAATATCCCTCAAGTTGTTTTTGCTAGTTGTCAGCAGCTCAAAGTATGGCGAGATGTTATTTGGCTACATCCTAATTGGCTCCAGGATGTTGAAAAGTTATATGAGTCGCATAGTGATATTCGGCACAGTCACCGCTATGCTCAGCAAAAAGGTCAAGCCTGGCCACAAAGTCGTTGGTATGAAACGATCGACTGTTTTCACCACGCCTTACGCATTTATACCAAGCAAAAGTTTCCAGAATATTGGGCAATGCTGCAACACAATCTGGGAGTGGCTTATGCCAGTCGGTTCCAAGGCCATAAAACGAGAAATTTGAAGCATTCGATCGAATGCTTTAATAAGTCTTTGGAAGTTTATACACAAGCAGAATTTCTGGAGAAGTGGGAGCTGAATCAGCGTGACTTACAAGCATCACAGCAGGCTCTAGATGTATTGGAAAAACAGAGTTTAGTCCAAAATATTTTGGAGCAACCAGTTCCAGTCAAAAACTTGCAGGGTGTTAATCTGAGTGGGGCTGATCTAAGTGGTACTAATTTGCA
>JAGVCD010000210.1 GCA_020059425.1 Chamaesiphon sp.
CTGCCCAGTCATTAATGATCTGAATATCTCGATATTGACCCTGCTGCCCCAATAGTTCCACCACCGCAATACCTTGGCCAGCCATCATTTCCACTAGCCAGAATCCACCCGCTACCAAAAAATCAGGCGCAGTATTAACTAACTCCCGGATCGCTACCAATCCATCTTCTCCACCATCTAAAGCTAGATGGGGTTCATGCAGAGCCACCTCCGGCTGCAAACCTGCTACCAGCGCCGTCGGAATATAGGGCGGATTAGAAACCATGCCCATTACCTGACCAGATAAATGGCTTAGTGGTTGCCACCAACTACCTTGGTATAATTGAATGCGATCGATCAAACCAGCATTAGCAATATTCTGGTGGGCAACCGCCAAAGCCGCATCACTATAATCCACGGCATGAATAGTAGCTTGGGGTAGCGCCGCCGCCAGTCCGAGCGCAATCGCGCCACTCCCTGTCCCTAAATCTAGCCAATGACCACTCTGACTAGCAGCGGAGGTATGTTCTAAAACAATATCAATAATTAATTCTGTCTCCGGGCGCGGAATCAGCACCGCTGACGAGACTTGTAATTCCCAATCTCGCCAGGCAGTGGTCCCCACCAAATACTGAATAGGCACCCGCCGCTCTAGATGCTGCTGCCACATATCTAATATTTCTGGCCAGGGTCGCTCTAACTGCACCGATGATCGATCGATCAATGTCCCTAACCGTAAGGATAACTTATCCACATCAGTCCAGGCTGACAGCAGCCACTCCGCAGCCATGATGTCAGCCCCTAATCCTTGATACCACTGCCACACAGTGGCTCCATCTATCTGTGATGCCACGAACTATTTACTGGTAACTTTGGAGCCCCGCAGCAGCTCCACAGCTTCTGTCGAGGGCATGAGGGTTACTTTCTCGTACAGGGGATTGTTGTTCGATCGCAAGGTATCCATAAATTTTTCTAAACTAAGCACCTGGATCCCAGCAGTATCAGCCAGATCTGGATTATTTTTCTTGAAGGTCTCTAGATATGGTTCTAATTGCTGGCGATCGAAAAAAAGAGGAATAATCTGCTTCTTATTTTTGTTAATAGTCAAATAGCCGGGTTGTTGACCAGCTAATCCCAAAAAGAGTGGAACCCCCTCAAATTTCTCGAGCGTAGTATTATTTTTCTGATTCAAATCTCGTGCTGCTTTAAGCTGAGATTGTTTGGGCACAAATAATACATCCACCTTTTTACTCGCCTTTAGTTTGTACATTTCGCTAAGAGATACTGGCCGAATTTGTAGCTGTTTCACTAGTTCCGGTTTCCGCTGCCGCATTTTTTGCAGCGCCGCTTGTGCATCTTTCGGACTCAAGTAAGCATTGGTATAAGCCCCATTGGTGGTGTCACGCTCCATTAACGGCGCTCCAGTTTTGTCCGTAAGAGTGAATACCGGCACATCTTGGAGCTTTTTCAAAATTTGAGCCGTGGGAATCGCTTGAGCCACAGTCCCAAGCAAAACACTACCACCAACCAATCCAAATACTATCCCACCCATTAAAACTTGCTTCATAGCCACACATCCTAAAAATCACGAAAAATTCTAACAATCCAAATTAACCAGCTTTCCATTTCTGATAAGCATCATCTAGCCTCGATAATAATGACCGGGCTGTTGATAAGCGAGTTACCACCGGCTGTTCGGTACTTTTTTGCGGCAGGCTATTTAGTAGATAAGCCTCATCGATCGCCACATCATTATCGCTATATATAATGCCACCGAGGGCTTCTAACAATTGCTCATAATCCGCATCATTCGGCTGACTCTTCAGGTAATCTTGCACCCACTGGTAGCATTGAGCTGCTGGAATCGCAGTCTGACCTAGACTATTCATTAAGGCACTAATCTCTGGATCATTGCTCAAACCTTGGTTTTTAGCAATACCCATGAGATGCTCACGCTCAGCCTCTTGCACCTGCCCATCAAGCCAAGCTACACCAATCAGAATTTTAAGAAGTTGTTGCGCGGAGTTAGCCATAACCTTTTTCATTGAGATGCTCTATCTTCACTCTCTCACAGCTTTGGCCACCAACTGATAAAACTTAGCAATTGTTTCTAAATTCGGTATTATTCTCAACTATACCAGTAGTAATAGTTCGCCTAAAGAATTTTCCCAGGATTAAGAATATAGTGCCGGTCTCCGAAATTTTGCTGATTCCATACCCCCAGATTTAGAGCTACAGCCTGGAGCAATGCCAAAACTGTTGTATTTGATACAAAATACCTTGCCAAATTCTCCAGACGATTCCAGTTTTCGGTGCTACTGTTTTAGATCCATGCCTACCCCCTTGTCATTTTTTTAGTGCGTGGGTACTATATAAAATACGTGTATCTATTTGACTAATTCCCCTATGTCTTTCGTTGGTTTACACATTCATAGCGACTACAGCCTGCTTGATGGGGCGAGTCAATTACCAGAATTAGCCGATCGAGCGGTGGAGTTAGGGATGCCCGCGATCGCCCTCACCGATCACGGCGTGATGTATGGTGCGATCGAACTAATCAAGGTTTGTAAAGCCCGAAAAATCAAGCCAATTATTGGCAACGAAATGTATGTAGTGGATGGCAATATTCATGAGCAGAAGCGCCGCCAGAAATTTCATCAGGTGGTACTAGCCAAAAATACCCAGGGTTATAAAAATCTAGTTAAACTAACCACCATTTCTCACCTAGAAGGCTTCCAAGGGCGGGGTATTTTCGCCCGTCCTTGCATCAATCGCGAGCTGCTCAAGCAATATCGGGAAGGTTTAATTGTCACTAGTGCCTGCTTAGGAGGAGAAATTCCCCAGGCCATTATGGCGGGCAAATTGGAACACGCTCGCAAAGCAGCCAGATGGTACAAAGATGTTTTTGGTGAAGATTTTTACTTAGAAATTCAAGATCACGGTTCCCAAGAAGATCGGATTGTGAATGTAGAAATCGTGCGCATTGCCACCGAGTTAGACATCAAAATTATTGCCACCAATGACTCCCACTTTATTTCCTGCGAGGATGTCGAAGCCCATGATGCCTTGCTGTGTATTCAAACCGGCAAGTTAATCACCGAAGACAGCCGGATGCGCTACAGCGGCACCGAATACCTGAAGTCGGCGGCAGAAATGGCCATGCTCTTTCAAGATCATCTCCCCGAAGAAGTGATCCGGATAGCGATCGCCAATACCTTAGAAGTCGCTGATAAGATCGAGCCTTACAATGTTTTGGGTGAACCCCGCATCCCAGATTTCCCGATTCCCCCCGGCCATACTCCTGCCACCTACGTGGAAGAAATCTCGCGGGCAGGTCTGCAAGATCTACTGAAGGTGAATAACTATGCTGATATCGATCCAGAGTATCAAGAACGGCTAGATTATGAACTAAAAATGATCGAGCAGATGGGTTTTTCCACCTATTTTTTAGTGGTGTGGGACTACATTAAGTTTGCCCGTGATCAGGGTATTCCGGTCGGGCCAGGGCGGGGTTCAGCGGCTGGTTCGCTGGTGGCTTACACCATGCGCATTACTAATATCGACCCGGTGCATCACGGCTTACTATTTGAGCGCTTTTTGAATCCTGAACGGAAGTCGATGCCCGATATTGATACCGACTTCTGCATTGAGCGCCGGGACGAAGTGATTCAATATGTGACCAAGAAATACGGTACGGAGAGGGTTGCCCAGATTATCACCTTTAACCGGATGACTTCCAAAGCCGTGCTGAAGGACGTAGCGCGGGTGCTAGATATTAACTATGGCGACTCCGACAAGATGACTAAGTTCATCCCGACCGTGCGCGGTAAGCCAACTAAGTTGGCGGTGATGATTTCGGATAAAACTCCGGCTCCAGAATTCAAAGCAGCCTACGATAACAACCGAATTTTTGAAACAAAAACACCGGGAGCCGGGGTGCCAGCTCAGCAGTGGATCGATATGGCCATCCGGATTGAAGGTACCAACAAAACCTTTGGAGTTCATGCTGCGGGGGTAGTGATCTCGGCTCAGCCTTTGGATGAAATTGTGCCCTTGCAACGCAATAACGATGGCTCGGTGATCACTCAGTACTACATGGAAGATCTGGATGCCTTGGGTCTTTTGAAAATGGACTTTTTGGGATTAAGAAATCTGACGATTATTCAAAATACCTTGGATTTGATTAAGCTCAATCAGGGTGATGATATTCATCCCGATGAAATTACTTACGAAGAACGTCGATCGATCTCCATATTGCACAAAAATGGGACTAAGAGCAAAAAACGCCCTCCCCAAGTCGATCGCACCTATAAAGCGATCGAAGCTGGCGACCTGGAGGGAGTATTTCAGCTAGAGTCATCGGGAATGTTAGATGTAGTATCGAAGCTAAAACCCTCCTGCATTGAAGATTTATCTTCGATTTTGGCCCTCTATCGACCAGGACCACTAGATGCGGGGCTAATTCCGCACTTTATCGATCGCAAACACGGTCGTGAAGCGATCGTCTACGACCACCCATTGCTAGAACCTATACTAGAAGAGACTTATGGCACTTTATGTTACCAGGAGCAGATCATGCGAATGGCGCAGGATTTAGCGGGCTATTCTTTGGGACAAGCCGACCTGTTGCGAAGAGCGATGAGTAAAAAGAAAGCCGACGAAATGCAAAAGCAGCGCACTACTTTC
>JAGVCD010000178.1 GCA_020059425.1 Chamaesiphon sp.
AGTCTCTCAGTGATGAGAGATTTTTTTTGCGCCGACCATTTCTTGGATTAAATTAGCCGTGGCTGGAGCCAGCAACACCCCATTTCGATAGTGGCCAGTCGCTACTAATACCCGCTCATGTCCTGGCAGACGCTCGATGACTGGTGCGGGTCTGCCCACTGGCCGGGGACGGAGACCCTGCCAAGTTTGCATGATTTCGGCCTGGGCTAGAGCTGAGCAGTAATTGATCGCCTTGGCCTGGAGTGTGGCTAGCTGTTCTACTTGGGCTTCGATCGCCTCATCAATTGGGAATTCTACTGTCGCTCCCACCCAATATTCTCCGCCCCCCAAAGGGACAATATGAACATCATCACCAGTAACTACTGGTTGAAAGTCTGGTATTCCCAGAGCAGTTGGTAAACGGTAGTGAATGGCCTGACCCAGAACAGGCATCAGTTCGATGGGGCGATCGCCACTATCCAGATTTTGACTAATTGCCATGCTGCCTAAACCAGCAGCAATTACCACCCAGTCTGTTGTTAAGTCGTTAATAGTGGTGACTTCTGTTTCCCAATAGAACTGAGCGCCTTGGCGCTGGGCAGCTGTGACAAGGGCGCAGGTGAGCTGGGGTGGATGAATCTGCCAATCAGCGGGAGAATGGATCGCGGCACTACAAGAATCCGGATTAACATGCGGTAAGCAGCGGATGACCTGTTCCAGGTTCCAGATTTCTAGTGGCCAACCTTGGTTCGCCCGCATCTGAGCCAGAGATTGCCATTTAGTGAGGTCGTCTTCTGGATTGAGTAGCTTGAGCAGCCCTTGAGCATTGTGAGTGACCGGTAATCCAGCGGCGGCTAGCTGCGGAATCAACTGGTGATAGTAACGAATGCCCTGCTCCCGCAACTGCCAAGCTCGCCCTTTGGTTTTTTGACTAATAATTCCCATCAACAGACCCAGCGCCGCACCGGTAGACTCTTGGGCGGGTTGGGACTGTCGATCGATCACCATCACATTCCAGTCGGGCAGTTGACTAAATTCGTAGGCAATGGTAGCCCCCACAATGCCACAGCCAATAATGGTGATACTAGGCATCAGTGCGACGTGTTACTGAGTTCAAAGTCAGCAAAGTCAAATCCTGGTACCACTACACAGGCGACTAAGACATAGCCAGCTTGACCCGCTTCTGGCTGAGCTTTTTGCCAATAACTTGGCGGTACTACTGCTTGGAAGCAAGCATCTTGGCCAAGATGAATTACTTGTGGTGATGTTTCGTCTAAAGTGGCGGCGATCGATAGTTCTAAGGGGTCACCCGCTTGATGGAACCATAATTCAGCCGATCGAACTTTGTGCCACTGGGAAAAATGACCAGTGGGCAACAAAAATAAAATGGCGGTGCCTGCCGATCTATCACCGGTATAGCCTGGGGGTAAAGATGACTGGGATAGAGTGAGATCCGATCGCCAGGTTTCCAGGTAAAAGCCACCTTCGGGATGAGGTTGCAATTGCAGAGCATCAATTAACTGAGTAACTTTGGTAGGTAGCTGATTGGCAGACATGAGCATTCAAAATAACTAAGAATAATTCGATCGATCATTCCTGGTTAGGAATAATTGTGCATTCTCTCGGAGAAGTAAAGCTTCAAATCTTTACTGGTAGACAAGTAGATAATAATAACGGCATTAAGAACAGCCAGAATCAAGCTCCCCACTATCAACATAGTAGAAAGCTTGGCGCTGAGTTTAATAACCATTGCTACCAACAGGATAACTACTAAACTACAGATGCCGATCAACAACCATTTCGCCCATTTTCTCCCTTGTAGAACAAAATACATCACTACAATTGTGAGCAAAATGCGTCCGATCGAATACTTATCATGGGAAATATATACCAATGCAAAGTCTAAGATGCAAAGTGCTAAAAACAGCGCACTTAATTTATTTCGAGCTTTGATAGAAGACTGTTCGTACTGAGTCATTGGTTTTATAATGATGTAACATTAATTTTCAGGTATAAGAGACAAATAAAATAGGCTATTTAACTCTTGATGCTTATACGCTACAAGCTATGTAGCGTAAGTTATGATTGCATCGGAAGAATTTAGGAATAAGAGAAATTTCAAGCTGGATAAATCCGTAAGCGGCGTTGGGGTTCCTCACCGAAACTATCCGACTTTAACCGATAATGTTCGATTAGCTCATGTTGCATTTTGCGCACTTTCGGTGACCGGGGCAGTAACTCCACCGGCTGACCCTTCGGAATCACAATCTGTTCGACAGCTAACCGAGCTTCCTCTAAAGCCTCTAGCTCATCTTCGTTCCCATCTCTGGTAAACAACCGCAGATCAGTAGTTTCGGGTAAGACATCATCCATATTGAGCATCCGCCGCAGGGCACGGGTGAGCTGGGGAATTGTCCCCGACTTCACGCTATAGATCGGGAGCTGGCGAATCTTAGCTACCTGACGCAGCTTTGTATGATTCTTGATATGGGTGCGCATTGCCAACACGGCATCAGCACTATCCATATCCTTGGTTAAAACCACCGGCAATTGCAAGACATCAATGATTTGGTCTAGCTCACTGGCACTAATTCCGTAGGGATAAACGTGCAGAGGTAGTCCATCACCCTGGGGGTCGGTACCATCTGGTTCTTCGCCATCCCAAGCACTTTGATTGAGCAGCTCTTGGAAAGTAGCACGAGAATTATCCTCTGGGGCAATAACTACACTACTAGCTTGGCGGATCGATCGATCATTGCTGGCGTACTGGCGGGTAGCGGCAGGTAATGGTTCCATCCGGCCAGTGGCCCGCCAGCCCCGACCGCCATCTGCATTAACTGCCGTCGGAGCTACACTGGAGGGCTGGTTAGAGGTGATTTCCTTTTTGATAGTTACCACTCCCTCTTCGGTGACAGTGCGCACCTG
>JAGVCD010000022.1 GCA_020059425.1 Chamaesiphon sp.
GATGGTTTCTTATCGGATGCTAAGTTCCAAGAAATGCTGGGTGGTGATGCCTTGATTGGGATTACTGGCGGGGCTCCGGCCATGCTGGAACCAGTGATGCTCCGATCGATCTGCCCTCGGGATACTTTTGCTTGGAAACGTGGCGAAACCACGGCCACTGCTGGTGAACTAATGGCCTTTAATGGCATAACAGCTGAGGCGATCGCCGCTCGATCGATCCAATTACTGGGCTAGCCAGATGAGTCATTTATTGACCCGCCGCTGCTGCTGCTCAGCGGTGGGATCAGTATATCTATTATGAATAAAGATTTCTGTAGATACATAAACGGTAACATTGGCGCTCAGTGCCTAATCCGAACACTGTATAATGAATAGATATCCTCTTGCTCAGGCCGAACCGGGCAATGATTGGAGTCTGTTTTTTTATGAAATTATATAATCATGACCGAATCTGCTACTGCTATTAAAAAAACTATTCTGATCCAACCCATTCTGGGTTCTCGCCGCTTCAGCAATTTTTTCTATGCTGTAATTGTTACTCTTGGCGGCGGGGGATTCTTACTGCAAGGTTTATCCAGCTTCTTTCATAGCGATTTTTTGCCGTTTATTGATAATCCGATCGACCTGCCCTTCATGCCACAAGGTATTGCCATGTCTTTCTATGGCGTGGCTGGAACACTAACCGCGCTGTATCTATGGAGTTCGATCGCCCTAGATGTGGGGGGTGGTTACAACGAATTCAATCAAGAAACTGGTGAAGCGACTATTTTTCGACGCGGTTTTTTGGGTAAAAATCGCCAAGTCGAACTCAAAAATCCGCTGAAGGATATTCAAGCCGTGCGGGTGGATATCAAAGACGGGATCAATCCGCGCCGGACGCTGTTTGTACGGATTAAAGGGCGACAAGAAATCCCCCTCACTCGTGTGGGTGAACCAGTGGCTTTAGCTGAGATTGAAACCCAAGGAGCAGAACTAGCTAGATTTTTGGGCGTACCCTTAGAAGGTTTGTAAAATCTCAATTGAATGAACTGTCCCCACTGCCAGCGCCTGCTCTATAAACCGCAAACTAAAAAACTGCGGTTTTTGTGGCGCAGAATTACCGCCAGGATGTCTGTTTTCTGCACAGGAATTAGCCGAAATTGAGGCCAAGATAGATGCGATCGAACAGTTGATGAGTAGGGTCAATAGCTCACGTAAAGACCTCGATTTTAGAGCCTTCTAACGTTTTGATCACTTCAATACGGGTGTGGAAAGCTTCCTTGAACTGTGGCATATGAGTCACTGCCAAAATACATTTAAAATCATTAGCGATCGCATTAATTGCGGCAATCAATCGATCACATCCTTCTTGATCCTGAGTTCCAAATCCTTCATCCACAATCAACATTTGTAGTGGTGTTCCAGCTCGCTGGGAGAGCAGCTTGGCCAAGGCCAACCGAATCGAAAAATTAATCCGAAAGGCTTCGCCCCCGGAGTAATTTTCATAAGGACGGGTGCCATTCACATCTCCAATCACAATGTCTAGAGTGTCAATTAACTTAGCATTTTTCACAGAGTTTTTCTTCGATCGACTGGCTTTTTTGGTAGATTTCTGAGTGATAAACTGAATGTGAAACTGATTATTACTCAGCCGCCGTAAAATTTGGTTAGCTTCCGATTCGAGCTGGGGCAAAATATTTTCGATAATGAGAGCCTGAATCCCATTTTTGCCAAATGCTTTGGTTAATTCATCATAAACTAACTGCTGTTGACGGCAGGATTGGATTTCTGTTTCTTGCTCTTGGAGCGATAACCGCAGCTTTTCTAACTGTTCTAACTGTTGAGTCAATTGACCCAAAATAGCAAACTGTCGATCGAGCTGCTGACGGCGATCGGTGAGTTGCTGCTCTAGCTCCATCATTTTGTCATAATGATCTGGTAAATCGGCCAGTAGTTGAGCAATCCGGGCATCATCGGCATGAGCCTGTTGTTGACTAGCCAATTTTTGGTGCTGTTGCTCTTGTAGCTGGGTGATTCTGGTTAATACCTGAGGGTGAGAAGTTTGCGCTTGCTGCCAAGCCTGGTATTGAGCCTGAATCCCTGGTAACTGGCGAAGTAGCAATTGCGCCTGTTGATGCTGCTGAGCATCATAGTCCAGAGCCACTATTGCTGCTTGAATTTCTTGGAGGGTTTGTTGTAGTGGTGAATTTTGATCGAGTTCTTGGATCTGCTGCTGGCAGGCTATTATTTTTAATTGGAGCTGTTCAAGTTGCTGGGTGAGTTGCTGTTGTTTATGGGTAGATTCTTCCAGTTGCTTCATTTTGAACTCTGCCCACCGATAACGATCAACATCACTGCGGGCTACAGCATGGTTTTGATCGTCATAGTTTAGTTCCTGCAAATGCTCAGTTAATTCTTGGAGTTCTGCTAGAAAATCTTGGGCATAGCTGCGCTGTTCGATCGCCATTAATACCTGCTGGTGTTCTTGCTGCAGTGACTTCAGCTGATCGGTTTGGTTGGATAGAGTGTCTAGGGCTGCTAGCAACTGACCTTTAGTGGCCAGTAATTTTTGATCGCCCGCCAACTGAGCCGAAATTTGCTTGTATTCCTGGACGAAACTTTCCCGTTCTTGGGTGGCTACTAATTCCTCTGCAGAGAGTAGCATTAATTGTTGAGTAATCAACTCCCGATCAGCTGTGTTGCTGGCCAGGAAGTGCTCCCAATGCTCGCCACTGAGCGGATGGTTACACAACGGACAACTCGCATCGGCAGTATCCGTCAGGGTGCTGAGCTTTTGTTGCAACTGCTGGAGCTGTCGTTCATAACCCTGACGCTCGGTTTGCAGTCGATCGATCGTACTGCGCCGATCTTGACCATTTTCCCGCACCTGATCAAGATCCACCCGTTGTTGGTCTAACGCTGTAATTTGTTGTTCGATCAACTGGAGCTGGTTAGTTAGGGCTGGCCGTTGGGTGAGCTGCTCCTGTAGTTGCTTAATCTGCTGTGCCAGTTGCTCAGACTTAGCCTGTTGCTGAGCCGTGAGCTGGTCTACATGATTTTGCATTTCCCGCTGGCGTTGATACAGTGGCGCGACCTGTTGATGTAGCCGATCGAAGTGCTGTAACTTCTGTTGATACTGGTGCAATAAATCTATTGCTCTTTTGGTATCGGGAGCCGTTGCTAAAATCGCAGCCTGCTCTTGATTCTGTTGGTGGAAAGCAGCTTGCTGAGCGGTTATGACGGTGAGTTGAATCTGTAGTTGCTGGCGGCGCTCCTGAATTTGAATAGTAGTTGCTTGACATTGGGTATGCAGCTGCTGGTAATCATGGAATTTTTTATCCCAGTCCGTCACCGCTATTTCTAAGTCTTGATACTGTTGGTGAGCACGTTCGATCGAATTTCCCTGAGCCAAAAGATCAGCCAGTTTTTCGCTTTCTAACTGGGCTTTAGCTAAATCCTGTTGAATTTGTCCCAAGTCAGTTTGTAGTTCCTGTTGACGTTGCCGTGACCATACTTGCTGCTGTTGATAGGTATGCCGCTGTTGAGCAGTAGTTTTGAGAGTATCTAAAACAGTCTGTTCGATAGCTTGTCTCTGTTGCAAGTCATCAATTTCAGCTTGAGCCGTCTGGCATTGGTGCGTTACGATGGGAATCTGAGCCAGCTGTTCTAGATCTTTGGCACATTGTTGTTCGATCGTAATAATTTGGGCTTTATACTGAGTGGCAATTTTCCGAGCCTGTTCGGCCAAATCTTCGTACTGATCAAGCTTCAGTAAATCAGCCAAAATTTGCTTCCTTTCACCAGCTTTTTTGAGCATGAACTCATCAGCTTTACCTTGACGCAGATAGGCTGAGTTGGTAAAAGTGTCATAGTCGATCTTCAAATATTCATCAATCAAAGCTTGGGTTGCTTTGACCCCTTTCTGAGTAAGAGATTTAAATATTTCGCCGCTCATTACTTGCAATTCCAAGGAGCCACTACCGCCCCGTTGCCGACTGCGAATAATCCGATAAATCACGCCATGCAGCTGGAAGGTAAAGTCCACTCGCATATCGGTAGCTCCGTTAGCAATTGCATCATCTTCACTGGCTGCTCGACATTCCCCCCAAATTGACCAGGTAATAGCCTCCAATAGAGAAGACTTTCCGGCACCATTAGCACCGCAAATACAGGCAGTATGTAGCCCCGAGAAGTCTAAGCTGGCTTCTTGATAGCTGAGAAAGTTTTTGAGAGCAAGCTGGAGGGGAATCATGAAACAAAAATACTAACTTAACTGCCAATCATAAAACAATCTCGCTAAAAATGTCTGAGTGGCTCTAGTCAATAGATATTA
>JAGVCD010000390.1 GCA_020059425.1 Chamaesiphon sp.
CCAGCCGGAATACCTCCACCAAAAGCTGCGGTAACATCGATCGCTGGGCTAGTGCCAACCACTATGGATCGGCCACCGGGAAATGCTGTTGAACCATGTGTAGCAGTAGTAGTCAATGATTTATAAATTGTTCCAACAGCAGTAGTTTGGCCAACAGTCAGAATACCGCCTGGTGCAAAATAGATATTGGCATTACTATGTACTGGGCCATTCAAGGACATGTTAGTAGTACTAGTTACTTCCATATTGCCATTATAAAAAGCGGCAAACTGAAACAGGGGAATGACTCGGCTATTAAAATCCATTTGCAGTAGCGTTTGTGCAGAAACAGCAAAATCACTACTGGTATTTTTGAGCGCAGTAGAATACAGACGATATCTATACTCCAACATATTCAAACCAGCAAAATCCTCTCCGGGCGGGATTCTGGTAATTACTGGATCTCCAGGTGTTATCCGTCTTACAAAAGAATAAGCCCGATATTTAACATTAGGATTATTATTGAACTGCGACTCAAATTTTTCGCCGTAGCCGAGAGAAGCTTTCCAGACCGATTCTTTATAATCAAAATTAGTTTGATTACAGGCCAAGTCACCACTACCCAGAGTAGCCATTTCAGCCGGAATAGTACTAGTCAAATTACTAATGCAATTCTGCATTTGTGCTGCTATATCTACTCCACTAGGTTCTACTCCTGTTGGCTGAGAATATCCTACAAATGTATTTCTAACTTCGTTCGCGCGTTTATTCATCCCAGATTCAGCAGCATAAAAAGTTGATCCAGAATCCACAACAGCGTTAGCCACGGACTTGTAGAGATTAGCTGAGAATAGATAAACGCTGAGCATACTAAACATCAAAATAGCTAAGATTGATGTTATCAACATGGCATAGCCATCTTGACTATTAGCTACTTTGTTTTTCTGCAAATGTAGTAACAGCTGCAAAGAATAACGAATTTGTTTGCGATCGATTTTCATGGTTACTCAGATTCAATTATTATTTACTCAGTTTTACTTTTACAGAATTCAGATAGCCTAATAGCAAGAGTTCTCACAATTAGCTACAAAACATTAGTGGACTGAATATTACGGGGATAAAAACGACCGGAAGCATCAATAGTTGGCTGTAAACTATTGACATCTGGATTAGTAGCAGTAATTTTCACCGTAACGCCTCGTAAATCTCGCCATCTTAAACCACCAGTAGGAAATGTCAAATTAGCAGCCGGATTAGGTGTTGCAATTGTTGGTAAAGTAATATCCATTCGAGTTATATTTGTAGCAACTGTTTTAAAAGGAAAAGTTGCTGAATCAGCCAATGCTCCAGTGCTATTGCAACTACCTTCGGTACTATTATTAACTCTTACTTTTAGCTCGGTACCGCAAATTAAATACTCTCGTTTTTCCACCAGATTTAGAGTGCTTCGATTGGGGAAATTGATATTTGGGGTAAATGGTGAAATATTAAGCCCACCAATAGTTTGAAAACTAACAGCACTAGTTTCATTTATTAAATTGACTAACCGAATATTCCCCAAACCATCATGCAGAAAGAATGGTGATTGACCAGCTAGATTAGTGCCGTTAGCTGTGCGCCGATTGATCCAAGCTTGCACATTACTACGGTAAGTAGTGCCAGTCTCCGGAATGCAGGATGAATTTTCTAACTGCACACCATTATTGGTCGAAGTCAATGACAAACTACTGGTAGCAACACCAGAAGTCAGAGCATCGGTTGAAGGGGCAGCGCTACAGAGTGATAATGCTTCCTCCAGACCACGATAAAGAATAATGCGGGCACCTCTGGCACCATTCGGTGTAACCTGAATTACTGGAAAGCTCGCATCATTAATTTCTTCCCCCGATTGCACAATATCACGACCGACAATATCAAGTACCGAGGATAATTTTTGACCACCTTCTATTTTATTTTTATCTTTGGTGAAACCCTTTTCAGCGTTAGATAAAGCGGCTAGAGCGATCGCACTCACTGTTAAAGTCATCGCCATCCCTACCATCATTTCTAAGATGGTAAAGCCCTTAGCGGAAGTTTGTGAAACCCGCAGACATTTCATATATTTTTGCTCCACCTTGTTTAACCTCCACTCTCAATGTTTTATAGTTAGTCGAACAATCACTAGTCGTTGCAGGAGCAATGATTTCACAGTGAAATGTTTGAGCTGTGTAGTTTCGGCTCATTGCGCTCAAATCAGCCCTGATCGAACCGACTGTAGCTCCAGCTTGGCAAGTATCAGTTGCAGCGGTGCTACTCAAAACAACAGTTCCTGTGGTACAAATCTCCGCAAAAGGAGTACCGCGTGTTTTGTCTAGAATCCTTTGTGCCACTAGCATTCCACCGGTTCTAATTTCACTCTTAGAGTTATTCATCTTGGAGTACAAAAATAGAGGCATGGCATAGGCTAGAGTTACGCCCAGAGTGGTGAGAGCGATCGAAGCCTCCAAAATACCGAAACCTTGATCTGCACTACCTCGCTTATTTTTTTTATATTTACTAATATTCCTAATAACTACAGCCACATTATTATCCTCAAATGCTTAATATTTTATTGATAGCCTAATTTGTTAACTAGTTAAGCAAAATTCCATTATTATCAAATTTAGTAACTGAGATATCGCCCACAACACTTACAGCCATTTTTGCTCGGTACACCTTAGACTGCCCCTGCATATCCACCAGACTAAATCTTTTTTCGCCACCATTACTTTCCCCCCGGCTATTAAAACAAATCGTATTAGCCGCAAAAGAAGCCACCTTCACCGATGGAATAGCTGCCCCGTCTTCATCGGCAATAGTTATCCCAACTGGCAAATCAACAAATTTGTTGTTATCACCAATCCAGCGATCGGTGGAAGCACAAGTACCATTTCGGCGACTTTCTACCCGCAACTGATATCGATCGGCTCCAGCATCATAAACCGATCGAATCCGGTAAGGATTGCCAGCATTAGCTCTGGCCACCATATTCACCGTCTTCAACATAGATTCTGTTTGAGAAATTGCCGATCGCATCGACTTCTTCTGGGATATCAAAGAGGGCACAGCGATCGTCGCCAAAATCCCCGCAATCAGTAGCACCACCAACATCTCTATCAGAGTGAAGCCCTCATCAACACGACTAAATTTATTCATAGAAAAGTTAAGCAAGTCCAACTCAGAAGAAATCAATAGGAAACAACTACTAGTTATGGTGCCCAGTTGTGGCTCGAAAATGAACGATTCCTGGAGCACTTGGCTAAAAATACCGAATTGTGATATTTTGCTCATCGCCTTACTTATCAGTATTCATACTGGAGCAAGATTCGCCTGTGACAAACATCACGATTCGATCGCTAGCCTCAAAACTAAGTACTTCTATTTCCATCTCCGAGTAGCTTCCATCCGCCCAAAAACAAAAAAAAGCCCCTGGCTCATTACAGCCAGCGGCAAATCCACAAACTATTTAGCTTATCCCACTACTTTCAAAATATCGTCTGCATGGGTAGCAGTACTGACAGTATCATCTACGTGGGCGATCGAACCATTCTCATCAATTACATAGGTGACCCGTTTAGCATAACCACCCGCATCCACATCATAAGCCTTCGAGATCGCCCCTCCCACATCTGCCAATAACGGAAACGGCAAACTAAACTTACTGGTAAACGCCTGGTGAGCTGCCTCATCATCCTGACTCACGCCCAAAACCGTAATACCCTTTTGCAAATAGGTCGCATAATTGTCCCGAAAACTGCAAGCTTGCTTGGTACAACCCGGCGTGTCATCTTTCGGGTAAAAATACATCAC
>JAGVCD010000135.1 GCA_020059425.1 Chamaesiphon sp.
CTACTGGTCAGCAAATTCATGCCGTTAGTTATGCTAAAGCAGATGCGATCGAAGGGCGCTATGTGAGATTTATTACCTAATTTTTATCTCAGATTGACCCTGATGTAGAGGAGTTGCTTAAATAATCCTCCGATCGAAACAGCTCTGACCTTTATTGGTAGGAGCTGTTTTGATTATTTATTGCACTGACAAGGCATTTAATGGCGGTGAGTATAATCAGAGATTGGGGGATTTAGAGCGAAAGTCTTGTCAGACTGAATCGCTCATAGCAAATGGATAAAAACACGAAAACCCCGCGCAAAGCAAGGTTTTGAGCGAAGGCAGCACCCAGATCTGAACTGGGGGAGGAGGTTTTGCAGACTTAAAAAGATTGTTGATAGAAAAGCTTTATGGCGATATGAATTAATTCCTACCCCAAACCTACCCCAATTCAAAGAAATGGCAGGATTTTTGGTATTATAAAACTGCTGCTGTCTGGTCAGTCTCATGTTAGCTTCTGGCTAGTTAGTTTTCTATTCTTGCTTTGATGGCCGAACGACCTGCTGTCAACAGTTGGTTCTATAAATTCACCCCTGGCCGTCAGTTGGTTGGGGGTGAATTTATAGGCTGGTTTAGTTTTGACCTTCCAGACCAGTGATTCTTGCTCGATCAGATTGGTTATCCTTGATGATAATTTCCACCATCTGTTCTAGTCGAGTAATGTTTTGCTCAGAGCGATCGATCGCTCTGAAGGTATTCGCTGATAATTCCATTGCAGCAGCAGCTGTTCTCTGTGACGAAGCTGCTAGCTCTAGGGAACTTGCTACCGTCTCAGTGTTGAAACTTATACTTTCCCGCATCGCTTCAATGCTTCGGGCTTGGCTTTCTGCACTGGCTTGCAAGCTGGCTAATCCTTGAGCTTGGTTGGTAGTTACAGTAACCAAGCTGGCTACAAGTGTTCTTAGCTCGTCATCGGTCATAATGTTATCCTGTAATTAGTTATCTTTGAGTTCGATCGCGCTGCTGCAAACAGTCTTTCGATAGAAACGGCCTCTACCTTCACTGGTGGGGGCTGTTTTGATTATATTTTAAATTACGTGATGTCTTTTAAAAGATTGGGGGTATATTCAAATGATTGGCGGAAATGCCCCCAACACCAGCAAAACGTCGCAGAGCACTGTTCAGCTTGGCTGTATGCATTGACTAAGAACTAAAAATATATGCCTTGCAGCTCAAAATAATGACAGTATTTTCAGATTACTTAAGTAGTGTTGCTTGAGACAGGCTAATCAGTCGTAAACTGGCCACGACTTTTAGATCTTCTGGGTCATTATGCTAATGCCTAGGAATCTCAATATGTTTGACAGGTATGCTACCTATGACCCCATAACTCATGTTCTCTCACCTGATATGACTAAACTTCACCAAAAGCGATTCAATGAACTCTCTATTCAGCTTCAAGAATTGGAGACAAGCGAAAAAATAATGTACGGGGAGAACATAGAAGGGGTTGATACCAACAAACTTCTAGAATGGAAAGTGAAGGTGCGTAGTCTGCTGTCAAACGTTTGCGGCATCGAATCACAATATTTTAGACAGTTTGAGAAAAACGAATCCAAACCATCGTCCGCATCTAGCTTTCACGGATTATCGCACCCATCTAGCTGTAAAAATTTGCTTAAATTAAAAGCTGTGTTTAATGCAGCAAGAGAAGATTTTGAAGGCGGCTATTTATCAACAACTCGTTCGCTCGTTCAAGCCGAAGTATTTGACGATGAACTTGAACAAGCAAGAGAATTGCAAACTAATGGATATAGCAGTGCGGCTGCTATTGTTGCCGGTGTTGTACTTGAGACTACGCTTCGCGAACTTTGCACCCGAGCGGGAATTTCTCATGGCAAACTGGATAAAATGAACTCTGATCTTGCCAAGGCAGGTGTTTACAATGTACTAAATCAAAAACGTATTACCACATTGGCAGATATTCGTAATTCTGCTGCTCATGGCAAAATGGACAAATTCACACCAGATGACGTAGATACTATGATTCGTGATGTCGAAAAGTTTGTTGCTGATCATGTCGCCACTATTTAGTAAATATCGATTCACTACCTTTATCAAAAGCGGGCGGTTTTGGCGCACAATTCCCAAGCATCTATAATAAGTGCTGCAATTGTCCCACAATTCCCTGATAGTAATTTCGTTGGATGGTGGCTTTTCTGAAGATGATTCCTTTCCGGTAAACATCTTCTTATATTTTTTTAGAGTTGGGTCATAATGCCCACTGTTTTGGTCGTTGCGGACGATAGCGGCAACGGTCTGGCAGAGATCATGGTTTCGCCGATCGTCCGACCGATTAGCTGAAATATATTTGCGCTTCCATTGGTAAGTAAAGACAAGCTGAAGACGGCCGTTGGAGACTTTAATCTGGACTGTTCCGGCGTTGGCTTTCATGTGGGTAAAAAGACTGGGTTTATCCTCTGAACGTACCCCAATCTTTACCCCAACTGGGCAAAATCTCAATGACAAATGAAAATACAAAAACCCCGCACAGAGCGAGGTTTTTAGCAAAGGCAGCACCCAGATTTGAACTGGGGGATGGAGGTTTTGCAGACCTCTGCCTTACCACTTGGCTATGCTGCCACCAGTTACCCAATATAGCAAACTTTAGCGAAGTTATGAAACTTTTTTGATAAGACTGCTAAGAAGCTAATTTGAGTGATTCCACAAATAAACTATAAATAAAGCCAATCTTCAGCGCATTTAAACTTTCTAACGCAAAGCGGTCTAACTGCGATACTGATTTCTGTCGGTAAACTAGCCAACTCACCGATTCAGTAACGGCCAACATCACCAAAGCCACGACAATATCTAGTTGAGCCATCTGGCCAGCCACTAGCGAAATGGCTGGTCCCAAAAAATTACCCAACAACAGGTAAATTAACAGCACTGATGCTCGTCGCCAGGGATTTTGAATCCAGGCTTGCAGCTGGCTAGTAAAGAAGCTCAAGAGGTTGGTTAAACGAGTATTCTGCATCGGGGAAAATCAAGAAGAACCGTGTTCAATATCATCATATATCTAGCACATCAGCGCTCGGGTGCATCGATGCGGTGAATTGGGTGCAGAGCTGCTAAAACTTGTTTGCCATAGCTGCGATGGTTGATCCGGTTGTCGAAAATAGCCACCAAGCCAGCAGATTGCCGAATCGCTGAGACCGATCGCTGCAAGACTCTCAACCCAGCTGGCAATAAATAATTCCGAAACCAATCTTGGCGCTGGCGCTTATAGCAACTGACTTTGGCTGCCACTAAGGGGTCTTCTAAGGAAGGGATCGGTAAAGTTGCAATGATCAGTAGTTGGGGACTGGGTAAAAGTTCTTGATGGTCGTTCCAAAATTCCCAACCGGTTACCAAAATACTACTGGCTAGTAAGTTAGGATTTTCTAACTGTACCCGCGAGCCGTATTCGGCGGCTACCTGAGTGGCAATTTGGGCTTTGAGTGGCGTATCCCCAACTACAATGACAATTAAACCCACCGCACGGGGGGTGGCATCTTGGCGTAAGCGCTGGGCTAATAAGCGCATAGTGGCGGCTGAAAATATTTCTTGGAATTTTTTGGTGTTGGGCATCGGCATCCAATTGGGCACGTATAGCTGGGGGAGCGATCGCTTGCTGGCCGCAAATTTGACACAGGGTACTTCTCCCCAGCCTAATTCTTGCCGATAGCTAGTGGCGGCGTGGTCTACATCTAAAACATTGCCAATCAAAATGTGCGATGACCGCGCCCATAGTTGAGCCAGTGGTTGATCGGCATTAGTATTTAGCTCAATTTGGCTGGCCAATAGGGTAAATAGACCTTGAGACCGATCGATCTTTGCCCATATTAACCAATCATCGTTAATTTGATGAGTTAAAGCTGAAGGGATTAATTGGTGATCGTCGCTGGTGAGTAGGTAGCAATTGTAGGGATTCACTGGCCGCTGAAAAATACTTTTGGTAAGGCGCACCCGCTGATCGCGAATTTTTTCCGCTTGCTGGGGAGCTACTAACACCAATGCATCCCAATCTTGGGGCGTAATTTGAACTTGCTGCCAATCATGAATCCATTGTGCTAATCGATCGGCACCATCCACCAAGATCGGTAGGGCTAGATTTTGATAGTTGGCTAGCCATTGTTCCGGGGAGAGTAATAACAAAAAATCTTGGCCAAAGTCGTCAGCAGGTTGTTGGCGAATGGTTTTACTACTGCCCAGTTGGGCTTGCAGTTGGGGCAGATCAGATTCCAGCAGGCGCTGACGAATGGCGGAGGTGGCGATGATCGCCATGCTGCCAGGCCAGAGCAAGGCTGGTACCAAGTAGCTACTGGTATAGTTAGCTTGAGCTGTACCAGCGGGCGGTAGGCCAGTTTGGATAATCGCCGACTGCTGTAACCGTAAAGCCCTGGCCACCAGACGCGCCATGGTTAATTGGTGCGGCCAACTGTTGGTTGATTGGGCTGCTGGAAGATGTGCGGCGTTAATAAATCCAGGATCAGTAGAGATCCGATCGCGCATCATCTGGCGCAGGATGTGATGAACTTGGACTTCTAACAATTAGCAAGATTCTCCCAGGGGCTAGACCAATAGCTTTGCTTAGCGGGCACTTTGGAGAGTAGAAATAACATCTTCAATAATCGTCTTGGCTTCAGTATTATCTACATCCAAGGCTGTTTGCAACTCTAGTAGAAAGGCTTTTTTGGGGGCGGGAATTACCAATTTTTCTTCATCGATGAGCGCGGCCACTGCGATCGCAAAAGCATCTGGGACTAATTCATCGTCAATTACTTCTACATCATCAGCGGCATTAAAGAGCGCTCCCAGACTGTCTTCATCGGCAATTTCGGTCAATTTGCTAATCAGGGCCAGCATGTCGTTTTCAGTATATTCACCAAATAGCTCATCAAACGAACTC
>JAGVCD010000063.1 GCA_020059425.1 Chamaesiphon sp.
AATCCGACTTTGCGTTCAGCCAAACGTTTGATTAAACGTTGTACCTGAATTTGAATAATGCCGCGTAGTTGACTCTTCTGCAAACTATGGAAAATGATCGTGTCATCAATCCGATTCAAGAACTCTGGCCGGAAGCTCTGACCCAATAATTCCATCACCTGTCCTTGCATTTCTTCATAACGACTATCGTCACCAGCTAGCTCCAGAATATACTGGGAGCCAATATTACTGGTCATGATAATTATGGTATTTTTGAAGTCGATCGTTCGTCCTTGGGAATCAGTGACCCGGCCATCATCCAAAATTTGGAGCATGACGTTGAAGACATCGGCATGGGCTTTTTCAATTTCATCAAACAGAATGATGGAATAGGGACGACGGCGGACTACCTCTGTTAGCTGACCACCTTCCTCGTAGCCCACATAGCCGGGAGGCGCACCGATTAGTCGCGAGACGGCGTGTTTTTCCATGTATTCAGACATGTCAATCCGAATCATGGCATCTTCGCTGTCAAATAAATAGGAAGCCAATGTTTTGGCTAACTCGGTTTTTCCGACCCCAGTAGGGCCTAAGAAGATAAAGCTCGCGATCGGACGGTTCGGATCAGCTAAACCCGCCCGGGAGCGTTGAATGGCTTCGGCCACTGCGGTCACTGCTTCTTCTTGGCCAATCACCCGGCGATGCAATTCATCTTCGAGGTGCAAGAGTTTTTCTCGCTCACTTTCCACCAACTTAGACAAGGGAATCCCGGTCCATTTGGAGATAATTTCGGCAATATCAGACTCCGTAACTTCTTCCCGCAGTAGTGACTTGCCAGTAGTTTGAGAAGTCGTTAGAGTTTCTTCGGCGGCATCCAGTTGTTTATGTAGCTCAGTCAGCTTGCCATATTTCAGTTCCGCCGCTCGACTCAAATCGTAATCCCGTTCCGCTTGCTGGACTTCGATACTGACTCGATCGATCTCTTCTTTGACGGTTTGAATCTGGGTAATAATGTCTTTTTCCGATTTCCACTGACTATTTAAGCCAGATTGATCAGATTTAAGATTGGCTAGTTCGTCTTCAATCCGCTGGAGGCGATCTTTAGAGCCCGGGGAAGCATCTTTGTTAACTGACAGACGCTCCATTTCTAATTGAAGAATCTTGCGATCAATCTCGTCCAATTCCTCGGGTTTGGAAGTGATTTCCATTTTTAGTTTGGCAGCGGCTTCATCCACCAGATCGATCGCCTTATCTGGCAAAAACCGATCGCTAATGTAGCGACTAGAGAGGGTGGCGGCTGCTACCAGCGCATCATCCGAAATCTTCACACCATGGTGTAACTCGTAGCGCTCCTTGAGACCACGCAGAATTGAAATGGCATCTTCCACACTGGGCTGATCCACATAAACCTGCTGGAATCGCCGTTCTAGAGCGGCATCTTTTTCAATATATTTGCGATATTCATCAAGAGTAGTAGCACCAATACAGCGCAGCTCACCCCTAGCCATCATGGGCTTCAGCAAATTCCCGGCATCCATCGCCCCCTGGGTGGCACCAGCACCCACCACGGTATGGATTTCATCAATAAACAACACAATGCCACCTGCTGAGTCGGCTACTTCTTTGAGCACCGACTTGAGACGTTCTTCAAACTCGCCCCGATATTTAGCCCCGGCAATTAAAGCCCCCATATCCAGAGAAATAAGCTGTCGATCGCGCAAAGATTCTGGCACATCACCACTGACAATGCGCTGGGCTAGACCTTCCGCAATGGCCGTTTTGCCCACCCCCGGTTCACCAATTAGCACTGGGTTATTCTTAGTCCGGCGGGACAAGATCTGAATGGTACGGCGGATTTCTTCATCGCGGCCAATTACGGGGTCGAGTTTGCCAGCCTTGGCAGCTTCGGTCAAATCACGACCATATTTGGTCAGCGATTCGTACTTACCTTCTGGGTTTTGATCAGTGACTTTTTGGCTGCCCCGAATTTGGTTGACCACTGTTTTTAATTTGGCTTCGTCGAGCTTAAAATCATTTAAAATCTGTTTGCCAATTCGATCGTCCTTTACAAACGCCAAAACCAGGTGTTCGATCGAAATAAAGTCATCTTTGTATTCTTGACGTAAAACTTCTGATCGATCGAGCAAACCATCCAGCGCTTTACCCAAATAGACCGAATTATTGGCTCCGGCAATTTTGGGCTGCCGCTGAATATAGTTATCGACAGCTTCCCGTAGCTTGGCCACATTCACCCCAGCCTTGGTGAAAATATTAGTCGCCAACCCCTCTTGTTCTAGCAAAGACTTCAGTAAATGCTCGCTCTCCATCTGCTGCTGTTGGGCAGCCTTAGCCACATCCAGCGTGCGAGTAATTACTTGCCAAGCTTTTTCAGTAAATTGTTGGGGGTTAGTCGGTTGCATCGCGGTCTGCCAGTAGAGAATTGTGACGGTTATTAACCTTTACAAAGTCATTGTAAAGATTTTGGGGATTCCAGATGGATCGGTATTCACGGTATGGATAAATTCTTTAACCCCAGCGGAAAATAGCAGCACCCCAGGAAAGACCCGCCCCAAAACCAGAAGTAGCGATCGTATCCCCGGCTTTGATCTGGCCAG
>JAGVCD010000235.1 GCA_020059425.1 Chamaesiphon sp.
GCACGAATGCGGTGGAGGTAGTCTTGGCCAGAGCTATCTAATTGGTCGTGGCAATCTTCTAATAATGCCTGGCTAAAGCCATCGACACTGCGGAGGGGCGCTCGTAAATCGTGGGAAACTGAGTAGCTAAAGGACTCTAGCTCGTGATTGACAGCCTTTAGTTCGGCGATCGCTTGACGCAAACCCTGGTTTAAAGATTGGGCTTGTTCTTGAGCTTGTTGCCTTTCGATCACTTCCGTCCGCAGTTCAGCCAGTAGTTCAGCATGTTGGAGAGCCACTCCCAAATTGTTGGCGATCTGGCTGACAAATTCAATCTCGATCGGCTGCCACTGCCGGGGTGCTGAACATTGGTGAATACACAGTAAACCCCATAGTTTTTTGCCTTGCAGCAGGGGAACAGCCAAATTAGCCCGTACCTGGAATTGCGATAGAATCCGAATATGACAATCGCTCAAGCCAGCATTATGAATATCAGCTACGGCCTGAATCCTGCCCTGTTCGTAATGAACGGCAAATTGATCGCCAAAGCAATGATCATGAATTTTGTGGGCGATCGCCGACGAAAAAACCGGATCAACATCTTCGGACACAAATTCGCCATCGTCCCAACCAGTATCGGGATAAAACCGAAACATCCCCACCCGATCGGCCTGTAAAAGTTGACGTACTTCGATGGCGGTAGTCTGAAAAATCGTTTCTAAGTCGAGAGATTCCCGAATACGACTAATTACCCCAAACAAAGCCTGCTGCTGCCCAGCCTGATCGATGGCCCGCCGGAGCGGTTGAAACTCGGCTTGCAAATCCTTAGTAAGCTGCTCAAAGGCCGCATCATCTCGACAATAGTCTCGTAATTTTGCCAATGTTTCTGAATTCATAAACTCGGCTGATTAAGTTTTTGACAGGCCGGATGCACAGCCCGCACCTCTCTAGAATACACCCGAAATTGGGTCGTAGATTGTAACGCTCCACCAACAACCCTCCTTGACAGGTTTCCATGAATTTGGAATTGCTGTCTTCAAAACGATATTGATACAGAAAGTAACGAAACAAGCGATAATGTTCGACAGTCTGTTTTCACTCCACCGCATGTAACTTGAAAGCTTATGACCCTCATTGACTGGTTCGCCAATCGCCAAAAAACTGACCCCGCAATTCAGCCGCAGCAAGAGCGTGAAATTGCGGATGGGCTATGGGCTAAATGTGGCAGTTGCGCAGCGATCGCCTACAGCAAAGATTTAAAAGCCAACCAGATGGTTTGCCTCGAATGCGGACATCACCAACGAATTACTAGTGAAGAGCGAGTTCAGCAGTTGATTGATGGCGGTACTTGGCAATCCTTGGACGACCAAATTCACCCCACCGATCCCCTCAAGTTTTTTGCGCGCAAAGCCTACAGTGATCAACTGAAAGAAAATCAAGAAAAAACTGGCATGATCGATGCCGTGACCACAGGCTTAGGTGAGATAGAAGGTCAAAAAGTCGGTCTAGGAGTGATGGATTTTCGTTTTATGGGCGGTAGCATGGGTTCGGTAGTCGGCGAAAAGCTGGCACGGATGCTGGAGCAGTCTACTCAATTACAAATACCAGCGATCATTGTTTGTGCCTCGGGCGGTGCAAGAATGCAGGAAGGAATGCTCAGTCTGATGCAGATGGCCAAGATTTCAGCAGCGCTGGCTCGTCATCAAGAAGCCAAGTTGTTGTATGTTCCGGTTTTGACTAATCCCACAACCGGCGGAGTAATTGCCAGCTTTGCGATGTTGGGCGATATTATTTTGGCCGAGCCCAAGGCAACGATCGGCTTCTCAGGTCGGCGAGTGATTGAGCAAACAGTACGCGAAAAGCTACCCGATAATTTCCAGACTTCGGAATATTATTTTGAGCACGGATTCGTAGATATGATTGTGCCCCGTCCGAAGCTACGTCAGACTTTGGCGCAGTTAATTCGCTTTCATCAACCACTAGTCAGGTAATATCAATATTTTTGAGATTAAGCTGTTCTTGCTGCTGCTCAATTCAATATATGTACTGAATAAGTAGCTGGACATAATTAAAGTGAGTTTTTCCTAGCGGAAATGCTGCGCGAATGGGTTCAGTATTTCAGCCCAATGGCTCCTAGCCTCACTTCTACATCGCCCGCAACTGCAGTGCAGTTGTGGGCAGAGCTGGAACGGTGCTTGAAAAGTAATTAAGTATATGCAAAGTTAGCAATTATGTTGTGGCCAAGGCTTCTTCTGGCATACACCCTTCCAACAGCACCATAATGGCAGCAGCTACTGACTCTTGTTCATTAGCATCTATTTGGACGATCGGTGGTCTGGCCATATCTGGTAAATAACCCAGAGCTAGAGCCACATTTTCCGGAGTCCAAGCACCTTCACAGTCATTGTGAGTCACGCCGATAATCATTGGAATTGTCATCCGTTGATTCATAAAGTTCAAAATCCGGCGGGCTTGGTGAAACTCACTGGGTCGATGAGCAGCCACCAACAAGACGTAAGCATGAGCCTTACTAATTAGAATATCCCACATAAAATTGAAGCGAGCCTGACCAGGCGTTCCGTAAATGTGCAAGGCCATTTCGGGGCTAAAAGTTAGTTTACCAAAATCCATTGAAACAGTAGTGCCTTGCTTCATATCAGCCACTTCATCTGTGGCTTTTCGATCGGTATCTACTACCTCAATTTCACTGATCGATCGAATAAAAGTAGTTTTACCGGCTCCAACACAACCAGTGACAACCAAACGCATAACTTCCATATTTCTATACCTTCTTCTTTAAGAAGCCCACTAAATTACTCATAAATGACTTAGACAAAGCCGGTTTATCAACTTCGCTCTTAGCAATATTATTGCTCACTGCCATTTCTACTGGGGCTAGTTCCAGAGCAATTTCTTTGATTAAGCCTACGGCACCCAGCCGAAAACCAATTTGTTGCACAGTACTTAAAGCTAACTCAGTTTTTTTAGCAATTTGAGCTAGGCTCATTTCACCATTAGCTAATTCCCAGACCTGCATTTCTTGGGTATCAAGTTTCAGGGCTGGTAGTTCGGGGCGGAGTTTTTTTAAGCCAAATTCCGGAGATGGTAGCTTATATTCCAGCAAACTCCAGTCGCGCAATACTCTTAATCCCAATAGACTGGCTTCCCCCGCTGTCATACTCAAACCCGTCATTTCTGGATATATCAGTGGTTGCTGTTCATCGAAAGAAAAACGGGCATTAGCAAGCTTGAAAAGTCCGCAGACAGGCTGTAAAACTTGCGACCTGAACAACAGCCGCAGCTGTTCAGTGTCTAAATAGCCCTGAGACTTTAGATACAAGCCGAGCGGTTCATTCATACGCTTAAACTTTTGGTGCATGGAAGACAAATCTCCATCTGCTGCCCAGCCTCTTTGGTCGATCATAACCAATAGTCCTAGCTGGCTGAGGTCACGAGCATGAGAAACAATCCGACCATTGCGAAACCAAATATAACTAGGAAAGATAGTTGATTGCACAGAGTCATTATCAGGCTCAATCAACAACAAACCAGTTTTATATCCTTGTTGAATAAATTGAAATATTTCTACTAATGAGTATTCGGATAGATATCCTGTAAGAGCCATGATGGTCTCCAGTAAAGAAAGGAATTAACGATAGATATAGATGAAGAAATCATCAAGATTTTCACCTGACAAAAATGCATGGAGAACCTCCAGAAAAATAAAAGAACTAGTTCCTATATTTTGTGAATCGCAGGAACCAGTTCTAGTTCTCTTTTAAATCAAAAAACTAACTTAACTCGGCTCTAATTGCAGTTACTGCTTTTTTGATATCTAGCATTAATAAGCCTTGTTTAGCAGCTTTGCTAGCCAAAACCAAAAATACCGCTTCTTCACCACAGCCCATTAAAATGCCGTAGCCAGTGTCGCCTTCTACCATGATCCGATCGACGTTGCC
Organism: Chamaesiphon sp.; assembly: GCA_020059425.1. Next base: position 3,939 of record JAGVCD010000235.1, read on the forward strand.
ACGCGCTAGTTCTTTACCAATGCGTTCTCCCAAAGACAGCATGGCCGCTGACATGGCCGAAGTGCGGTCTTCATCCATGCCGCTGGGCAAGGTAGAAGCCAAAGGTAAACCATCTGGAGATACTAAGGCAGCTCCTTGGACATCAGCAGTACCTGAAACGAATTCTTGAACGATGTTTCCGATCGACATAATTTCCTCGATGATAATTTTAGTTGAGTTGTTTGTGTTTGATGTTAACAGTTAGCGATTAATCCATGAACTTAAATTCAAATACATCGTATTCACCGCCGCGCAACACAGAATCAGTATGCTTGCCTTGTAACTTATGGCCAGTAGCAACTTCTAAAGCACCCCAAACAGCACCCAGGGTAAAAGTGCATTTGCGGCTAGAGCCCATTTCTTCACCAGC
>JAGVCD010000391.1 GCA_020059425.1 Chamaesiphon sp.
AGCTAACAAGGCAATCCCAAATAATAAACTGGCAGCAGGTACGCCCAAAACGGGTGACAGCAGCTTATAAGCATCTTGGATTTCGCCAACTGATTGATGCCCAGAAAAGTGAAAAGCTGATGCCGCTAGAATCAAGATGGCGGCATTAATAAACAAAGCAAAGGACAGGGCAATAGTAGAATCGATTGTCCCAAATTTAATGGCTTCCCACTTTTGGGAGGGAGTTTCTTGCCAGCGCCGCGTTTGGATAATGGCGGAATGAAGATAAAGGTTGTGAGGCATTACTGTTGCACCCAAGATGCCGATCGCCACATATAACATTTTAGGATTTTGTAAAATCTCGGCATGCGGCACAAAGCCAGCCGTTACTGCTCTAATATCAGGATGAGAAAAAGCCAACTCGGCTAAAAAGCAACCACCCACTACCGCAATCAGAGAAACCACTATTGCTTCGACATAGCGGAAGCCTTTACTTTGGAGAAATAAAATAATAAAAACATCAAAAGCGGTAATACAAACCCCGATCGCTAGCGGAATTCCAAATAAGAGTTGCAGGGCGATCGCACTGCCCAACAATTCGGCTAAATCACAGGCCGCGATTGCAATTTCACACAAGATCCACAGCCCCAAACTAACCCGGGGACTAAAATAATCCCGGCAGGACTGAGCCAAATCTCTGCCAGTGGCCACTCCTAGCCGGACACAGAGAGACTGAAGCACCACCGCCATCAAGTTAGATAGCAAAATCACACTCAGCAAGGCGTACCCGAACTGAGCGCCCCCGGCTAAATCTGTCGCCCAATTGCCGGGATCCATGTAACCAACTGATACCAAATAGCCAGGACCCGAGTAAGCCCATAATTTGCGCCAGAAACCTTTCCCGCGCGGTACATCAATACTGCGATGGACTTCGGGCAAGCTAGGTAATGGAACTACGGCTTTTGGCAAAGACATAAAAATTTATGATTTCTTCTATCATAATCCTTTCATAATTTAATTGGGAATGCAACCTATCAGATTTTGTTTTTGCTGCTATCGGCTTCAGGTCATCAGCTTAAATATTTTACGACTAGATTTTGCTGGCAATTCCCCCGATTTGCTGGCGAACTCGTGAATAATAGTAATTAATTAAGATGTTTTGGCTAATCTTTCATGCAACTTAAACCAAGTGCCTTTCAAATGGCGATTCTCTGGGTGGTGGTTTCGCTGTTGGCCACTGCCTGTGGTCCGTCAGTGAACTGTGATGACCCCGGTACTCCACAACAAGAAGTTTGTAATTCCAGTTCGGGTGCTACTGGTGTTTACTATCGATCGGGTACCAGTAGCTTTATGCGCAGTTATCCGGGCAGCTCCGGTGTCCGAGCTGGTTTCGGAAAGACTGGCGGTGGTCGATCGGGGTTTGGCTAATGACTTTAGCCCGAGCCAATATCTTTAATTCTCCAGAACGGGATCTCTTTTTCCAGTCGATCGACTTTCCCTGGTATAACTTGGCGCGGAGTGATGACCCCCAAGGTATCCCCTTGCCTTACGCGCTCTATCACTGCCAACCGATATCGCCCCATACGATTGCCAAGCTGCGTCAGGCTTCCACTGCCGTTGGTCAGGTATTAATGGAAACTTGGCAGCTGATCCGAGAACTAGATGCCGAAGATTTGGAATACTATGGTCTGCCACCAGAGGCGATCGATCTTGTACAGTTTGATGCCGTACCACCGTGGTGTATGCGCTTAGATTGGTGCTGGAACGAGGAAAAAGGAATATATCGGGTAATTGAAGTTAATTCCCAGACCCCCAGCTTTTGGTATGAGGCGACGGTCGGCAATAATTTGGTAGCCAAGCATTTTGGATTGCCACCGATTGATCAAGAACCCACTAGAATGCTGCGGTTTAGTTTCCAAGAGCAGCTTCGCCGTGCTGCTGCTCAGATTAGCAAGCCCTTAAGTCAGTGTCGGATTGCCTGCACTGCTCTGAATAACCCCGAAGACTTAAACACTATGCATTGGCTTAGTCAGCAGGTTGAGAACCAGATATATACGTTTCCGATAGAAAATATGCGGTTGCGAAATGGTCACTCGGTCTATAATGCCGACGATCACCAACCGATCGATATTTTGATTTTGTGGTATCCGATCGAATGGTTGATTCTGGATACCGATGCCGACGGGGAGGAGCTGTGGCCAGAATTAGAGGAATTGATCCTGACCAAAAAAATGGCTGTTGTTAATTTTGGTTCGGCCTTTGCTTTGCAGTCTAAAGGGATTTTTGCATTGATTCAAGACCTGGGACTGGAGGTATTTAGCGCCGAGGCCGCTGCGGCAATTATCGATCATTTCCCCAAAACAGCCTTAGAACCAGAAGCGATCGGCAGTAGTTATTTTGCTAAACCTATGTGGGGCAGACAGGGAGAAGGAGCTTATGCGATCGTTGATGGGGTCAAAACTTTTGCGGGGATGTCCCAAGATCCTTATTATACCGATCAGCAGTATGTCTATCAGGAGTTATTAGATTTTCCAACGATGGAGTTAGCTGGCCAAGAAATGACCGAACTATGGGGAGTGTGGCTGTACAATAATGGCGATGACGACAGGTTGGTGGCCGATGCAGTGGGCAAAAGGCTATCGGTGGGGAAAGTTACTGATGATGGGGCTTATTGGTGTCCGATCGCCTTCGGTGTCAGCGAAGATATCGCTTTTGGCGCAGAAAAAAATATCAGTTTTTAAGGGCAAAG
>JAGVCD010000388.1 GCA_020059425.1 Chamaesiphon sp.
GCGATCGATTCCGCTGCCGTATGTCCCCCCGCCAACTGAGCAATCTCCTCCCGCCGCCGCCCCGAATCCAACCGCTCAATCTTCACCACCGTCCGCTCCGCCGCCTTCTTCCCTTGCCCCTCCTTACGCACATGAAAATGGGCATCAGCCATCGCCGCCATAATCGGCTGGTGAGTAACACACAAAATTTGATGATGCGCTGTTAACTGTTGCAGCTTATCGGCAATTAACTGCGTCACCTTTCCCGACACCCCCGTATCAATTTCATCAAAAATCAGCGTACTGGTGCCAGTCACGGCTGAGAAACAAGCTTTCAGCGCTAGCAAAAAGCGACTCATTTCTCCGCCCGAAGCTGTGGCTAGCAGTGGCTGCATCACTTCACCGGGATTGGGGCTAAACAAAAACGTAACTACATCTGCCCCGTGACTACTGGGAGATTGGGGCTGAAAGTCTACCTGGAATTGTACTTTAATCATCCCTAGCGGCTGTAACTCACTAACCAGTTGTTTTTCCAGGGTTTCTGCGGCTTGCCGCCGGAGCTTAGTCAGCCGATCGCATCCCACCATCAATTGCTCATACTGCTGCTGGACTTGTTGCGTGAGGGCTTCGATCGATTCCTCCATCCCCATCAAATCCGCTAACTCAATTTGAATTTGTTGATAGTACTCGATCACTCCGGCTAAATCATTGTTATAACGACGACAGAGCTGCTTCAAAAACCGCAGGCGTTCTTCGATTTCTTCCAGTCTGGCTGGATCAGCTTCTAGACCGTCGCCATAACTATTTACTTCTCGTCCGGCATAGATAATTTGGGACAGGCCATTACTTACCGCTTCCAAAATAGGTTGTAGTTGGGGGTCGATATCCACCATGCCTATCAAAATATTTTCAGCTTTGCCCAACAAATCAGCAGCGGCGGAAACTTCACCACTATCATTTTGATAGAGCAATTGATAGACCTGATAACTTTGCTGCTGCAAATCTACTACATGATTAAGGGTGCGGTGTTCTTGTTCTAAGGTTTCTAGCTCGTCGGGGGCTGCTAAGTTGGCTAAATCTAGTTCTTGAAGATGAAATTGCAACAAACTAACTTTTTCGGAACGGGTGTGGGCTTGCTGTTGTCGATCGGCTAGCTGCTGCTGAGTCTGTTGCCAAGTGCTAAATAGTGTCGCTACTAACTGCCGTTGGCACAAAATCTTGTTACCACCATAACCATCCAAGAGCTGGCGCTGACCGGCCAGCAGATTTCCGGTTTGACCCTGGGCGGTAATTTCGACCAACTGCTCCCGTAGATCAGCCATAATTTGTTTATTGACCAAGGTGCCATTGATGCGCAAGCGCGATCGCAGGTTATTTCCACTTAAACTCATCTCCCGGCTACAGACCAAATCGGTCTTCTGGTCAATCTGGTGGGCTTGCAGCCATGCTTGCAGGTGAGCTGGAGGTTGAAAAACTCCGGTCAGCCAGGCTTTTTGCGCACCTGTCCGCATCATCCGACTATGCACCGATCCACCCAGAACGGCATCGATCGCATCTAAGATAATCGACTTCCCCGCTCCGGTTTCGCCCGTCAGGACATTCAATCCCCGGTCGAAGTCGATCGTTAGTTCATCAATTAAGGCAAAGTTGCTAATGCGTAAAGACAGTAACATTAGATAACAAAAGATAAAGTTAATTTAGGGAGTTCTGCCATCATCACCTAGCAAAAGGCTCAGCAGAATTGTTACAATACTTTACAAGTTTACATACTCCGAGATTCTTGATTATGAACACGGCCTCGCATGAACCTCCGGTGCAGATGACGATCGAAGCCACTTCGGTGGAGATTGAGGAGCAGTGGCATGATCCTAATGATAGTTCGTGGCTGCGTTACGATCCAGAGGCCGTAGCTGAGTATTACCAATCTAAGCCTTTCCAGGTGTGGGGCAGAGCGATCGCCATTTTCTTGCCGATGGTGTTCTTCGCCCTCAGTCTTTGGTGGGATAAAACCTGCGGTTGGCTCAAGAAAAACGAAGCAAAACGGGCTGTGCAAATGCGCAAACTGTTAACCAAGCTCGGTCCGGCTTATATTAAAATCGGCCAAGCCCTCTCCACCCGCCCAGACTTAGTGCCGCCCATTTATTTGGAAGAGTTGACCCGGCTCCAAGATAAAATTCCGCCCTTTTCTAACGATATTGCCTTTCAGTTTATCGAAGAAGGACTGGGTGATCGGCCAGAATACATTTATGCCGAAATTAGTGCCGAGCCGATCGCCGCTGCTTCCCTTGGACAGGTTTATAAAGGCAAGCTCAAAACTGGCGAAACGGTGGCCATCAAAGTCCAGCGACCGGGTTTGGTGGAAAATATTGCTTTAGATATATATGTGATGCGCAGCCTGTGCCAATGGGCGCAAAATACCTTTGCGCGGATTCGCAGCAACTTAGTAGCCATTACCGACGAATTTGCTGAGCGCATTTTTGAGGAAATGGATTACGAAAATGAAGGCCGCAACGCTGAGAAGTTTGCTTTGCTCTACGGCAGTTTTGAAGATATTTATGTGCCCAAAATCTACTGGGAATACACCTCTCGCCGGGTGTTGACCATGGAATGGATTGATGGCATCAAGCTGACAGATGTGGAAGCAGTAGCCGCCAATGGTATTAATGCCACTTATCTCGTCGAAATTGGCGTACAGTGTTCGCTGCGGCAATTATTAGATCATGGTTTCTTCCATGCTGATCCGCATCCTGGTAACTTGCTGGCGATGTTTAATGGTAAGCTGGCTTATCTCGATTTTGGGATGATGAGCCAGGTCAAAGACTATCAACGTTATGGCTTGCTAGAAGCGATCGTCCACCTAGTAAACCGTGATTTTGAGGGTTTATCCAGAGATTACGTCAAGCTCGAATTTCTGACCCCTGAAACCGATCTGAGTCCAATTATTCCAGCTCTCGCCAAGGTTTTTAATGGCTCGATGGGCACCAGCGGTACCAATGTCGCTGAGTTAGATTTTAAAAGTGTCACCGACCAACTTTCTAGTGTGATGTATGAGTTTCCCTTCCAGGTACCGGCTTACTACGCACTGATCATTCGATCGCTCGTGACTTTAGAAGGGATTGCGATCGCCGTTGATCCAGATTTCAAAGTTTTGAGTAAAGCTTATCCCTACGTGGCCAAGCGGCTATTGACCGATAATGCCCCAGAGCTGCGCAGTTCGCTCCAAGATTTGCTGTTCAAGGATGGCTATTTCCGCTGGAATCGGCTGGAAAACTTGCTAAATAATGCCCGCGATAGCGAAGAATACGATTTGAGTTTGATTATGAATCAATCGATCGATTTCATTCTGTCTGATCGGGGAGCAGCTATTCGCGACAAATTAGCAGATGAGGTGATTCGCAGTTTAGACGCGCTGGGTCAATCGACTTGGAGTCGTTTCACTGCTCGTTTTCAAACCCAGCCGATCGCCCCTGATCCAGCGGCGACTAATGCAGCGAATACTTTAGGACATATCCAAAGAATCTGGGGGATTTTGCAACAAACTAAGGGTTTTGACCCGATGGTGATCCTGCCGATTATTCCGCAAATTTTGACTAAATCAGAGACTCAAAGTTTTGGTCGTAAGATTGCGGGCGGTCTAGCCCAGCGGTTTGCGGTGCGGTTAATTCGGGAGGTGTTGTTGCAAGATATGCCAGCCACTGCTGATGCCTTACCCACGGCATTACCGCCTGTGCGCCGATCAGCTTAGTACTTTTTGTAACCTTCAGAACTTCGGATATTTTCTATAATAGAAAGCAGAATTCCCGTGGTTTCTTTATGAGTGGTCAAGATCAGCAAATCCACCAACTCGCCCAAACTGGCCGCACCGCTGCCCTCGTTTCCTTGCTAGCCTGGGACCATAAATGGGCAACCGCCAAAGGCAAATTCGATCGAACTCCTTTGCACTACGCCGCCGCCGTGGGCTCAGTAGACTGCATTAAGGCGCTGCTCTACCGTAGTCAATATTTGCACGTTACCTTAGAGCGTCCCCAATCGGTACCTGCTGAAAAAGCCTTATTATTGCAACAGCGATCGACCTTCATCGATCCCCCTGATAATCTCTACGCCTGGACTCCTCTGTTCTATGCTGTCCAGAGCGATTCTTTACCCTGCGTTAAACTATTACTCGAATCCGGTGCCGATCCAAACCATTCGAGTACCTGTGATGAAACGCCTCTCCATTACAGCAAATCTCCAGCCATTCGCGCCATTCTCATCGAATACGGTGCCCAAATATAAAAGTAGCCGCCCCCAGAATTAAATCTAGAGGCGGCCACCCGATCTATCAAAATAATAAGTTAAGTCTTATTTATTATTTCTTGAAACCATTCAAAACACCCAAAATGCTAGTGATCGCCGAAGAAGCTTCTTCTTTCTTAGGAGATGCACCGCCCATAGCAGTTTTAAGCTTTTCAACACCAGCTTCAATCAGAGGGAACTTGTCGCCAGCAGCAGTTTTCACCATTGGTGAAGCAACTAGCCAAGCAGTTTCAAACTTAGCAAATTGGCTTTTAGCAGCATCCATTTTGCCATCTTTCAATGCTGTATTAGCTTGAACTAAAGCTGATCTAACAGGAGTAACAGCTTTTTCTAAACCAGCACTAGCAACTTTATCGCCACCAGCTTTAACTGCGTCTGCGCCGCTTTTTACAGCATCGCCACCGGTTTTAACCGCAGTATCAGCACCAGTCTTAACTGCATCCGCGCCAGTTTTAGCAGCGTCGCCAACTTTAGTGGCTGTATCAGAAGCACCACCGCAAGCAGTCAAAGTTGCCGACAGAGCTAGGATTAAGCCAGCTGCTACTGCCATTGATTTTTTATTAATAGACATAAGAATCGATCCATCACAAACACTACAAGCTTTATTATACTATTTTCCTTTGGCTGCTGCTTTGGCGGTTTTCGCTGCTTTTTTGGCGGCTTGCTCTACCGCCAGCCGTTTTTGGTGCGCAGCTTCTTTTTCTTCTTCTAATTTGTCTAAGTAGTAATGATAGTCACCAGCATAAACGCGGAACTCGCCATCCCGAATTTCGACAATTTTGTTGGCAACTTGCGAGATAAAGTACCTGTCGTGCGAGACGACCAAAGCCGTACCGTCATAATTTTTCAAGGCATCCTCTAGCATTTCCTTGGCCGGGATATCTAAGTGATTAGTCGGCTCATCTAAGATCAACAAGTTGAAAGGCTTCAAGAGCATCTTGGCCAGTGCCAGTCGGGCTTTTTCACCACCGCTCAAGGATTCTACTTTCTTGAAAACTGTGTCACCGCTAAATAAGAAGCGTCCTAATAATGTTCGGACTTCTTCATTGCTCCATTCCGGCACTTCGTCATGGATAGTAAACATGACTGTTTTGTCTAGATCCAGGGCTTCGGCTTGATTTTGCTCAAAGTAGCTGGGTAGTACTTGGTGCTGACCAAGTGACAGACTTCCCTCTGTGGGAGTTTCGGTGCCCATAATCATTTTGAGCAGCGTAGATTTGCCACTGCCATTAGGACCCAAGAAGGCAATCCGATCGCCTTTTTCGATTAATAGATCGGCACCCAGAAATAAAATCTTGTCGCCGTAGGTATGTACCAAATTTTTGATTTCGACTACTTCTCGGCCACTGCGCGGTGCGGGTGGAAACCGAAAGTGCAGAGTGCGACCACTGGAGAGTGGTGCTTCAATCCGTTCAATCTTATCGAGCTGCTTTTCCCGGCTTTTGGCTTGGGTACTGCGGGTGGCACTGGCGCGGAATTTTTCGACAAAGGCTTGCTGTTTTTCTAATTCTTTTTGCTGGCGCTCA
>JAGVCD010000125.1 GCA_020059425.1 Chamaesiphon sp.
CTAAATCAAGTGTTTAGTCCAGCCGGGATAGCTCAGTTGGTAGAGCAGAGGACTGAAAATCCTCGTGTCACCAGTTCAAGTCTGGTTCTCGGCATACTTAAAGACCTCGCTCACTGCGGGGTCTTCGTGTTTCTACCCCTTTGGAGAGTTATGCAATCTGCTCCCAGTCTCACGCCCTCCCAGCTTAGTCCTTTTTTACTCAACGTTGCCACTGTTTTGCCCGTGTTTATTTGGGGTCCACCCGGCATTGGCAAATCCGCTCTCGTCAAAAATTTCGCCGAATCTGTTGGTCTGCCTTGCATCTCTTTGCTCGGTTCCCAACTAGCCCCGGAAGACATCATCGGCGTGCCCCAAATCGTAGATGGCAAATCCCGATTTTGTCCGCCGACTATGATTGCTCAAGATCATCCCTATTGCCTTTTTTTAGATGAATTGAACGCCTGTTCTCAAGAAGTCCAAAAAGCTTTTTACTCCTTGATTCTCGATCGCCGGATTGGCGAATATCACTTGCCACCAGGAACAATCGTGATTGGGGCAGGTAACCGGGCTGAAGATGCGGCTATCACTCGACCCCTCTCCTCGGCTTTGATTAATCGTCTACTCCATGTGCAGCTACGCGCCTCGGCCAAGGACTGGCTGGCTTGGGCTGGTGGCGCTGATGTCCATGAATTAGTCGTTTCTTACATTGGCAATCGCTCCGATCATCTGTGGTCGAAGCCACCCAAGCATGAAGAACCCTTTTCTACACCCCGCTCTTGGGAAATGCTTTCTCGTGCTTTAATCTCCTACGGGGCATCAGCTACTCTCGATGATATTAAAAATTTGGCTTCTGGCTTATTGACTCCAGCTCACGCTCAGCAATTTGTCGCCTTCGTCAAAATCCGTGAACGCGCTCACGATCTATCAGCCATCATCAAAGGCACCGCCAGTTGGCCAGAAAAGCCGGAGGAACGGGATATTCTCTACTTTATGACTCAGCAACTACGCGATCGACTAATCAAAGAATTACCTGACGATGAATCTAAAGTCCGCCGCGAAACCCGCGAGTTGGCAAACCGCTGCAAAGAATTAATTGTTTCACTGGCCAGGATTTCCACCGAACTCGCTCAGTTAGTTGTCACTGAAACCGAAAGTGGTATGGCCTTACCAGCTTGGTACACGATCGAACTCGCCCGCGCCTTACCCCGATTAGCGATGAAGAAGTAACCAGAACCAGATGAGTGCCAATCGCAAACCACCCAAAGAAAACCTAGCCGCAATTCAGGCAGGTCGAGATATCTTACAAAAGCATCCACTTTTCTCACATCTCTATTTCTGTGCAAACATAGATTATCCTGATAACTTTCCTAAAGATGGTTTTGCTAGGATCTCAATCAAAAATAATCACGATAAAACACCACTCCTGGTTATCGAGCTAAATCCTTGGCAAAAAGCCAGTGTAGGCGAATGGGCATATGCGATAGCCCAGTGCTACTTACACATTGCCTTTAACCATGTCGATCCAGTCCGAAGCGATGAGCCATGGCGATTTGCCTGTGAATTAATTGCCGTAGATTGGCTGAACCAAATCTCGATCGGTCAAACCATCTATCCAATCACTTCTCAGATTCCAGCACAAGCTCCAGCCGACATCGCCGATATCCTCTCAGGTGATCTGGCGCGGGCGAGATTTGATCGAGGTTATCCTAGCCCAGCAGGTCGCAATCAACCGACTTGGATCATCTATCCCGAAGTCAAACCTTTCACCGCCGCCATGCGTCAAAGCCGTACTGATGCTTTCGCCAATGGGATTCGGAATGCAGTGATTGAAGCGGTGGAACAAGCTGGGAATAAAGCACGCAATCAAGATGGTAAGCCAGATTCAATGGCTGAAACTGCTCGTCGCTGGTTTGTAGCGAATTACCCATTATTAGCATCTCTAGCAGCAGCGTTTGAAATTGTCGAAGATGCCGAACTATGTCAACGGCTAGATATTTCCCTCGCCGCCGTCAACACCGAAATCCAGCGGATTTATATCAATCCTAAATTTCCCTGGACTATCAGCCAACTCAAGTTTGTGATGGCCCATGAGCTGCTGCATGTGGGTTTGCGTCATGAAGCCCGGATGCAAGGCCGCGATCCTTTCTTGTGGAATATTGCCTGTGATTATGTAATTAATGCTTGGCTAGTGGAAATGGGAATTGGTGAAATGCCTACGCCTTCATTAATGCTGGATTTGACCTTGGGCTTCGAGCATGAATCTGCTGAGGCTCTGTACGATCGAATTGTCAAAGATCTGCGGCTGATGCGTCGTCTCCAAAAGGAACGCACTCTGCGCGGTCTGGGCAAAAGTGACATGCTCGGCGACAAGCCTCCATCCTGGTGGACAGGCATGGGCTGCGATCTAGATACATTTTATCGCCGCGCCCTCTCCGAAGGATTGGAGCTACACCTGGCTCAAGTTCAGAGAGGATTATTACCAGGCGACCTAGTTGAAGAAATCAAGTCAATCTTGCAACCACCGATTCCCTGGGATGTCCAACTCGGTCAATGGCTGGATAACTATTTTCCACCAATTACCGCTCGGCGTAGTTTTGCCCGCGCTAGCCGCCGCCAATCTTCGACTCCCGATATTCCCCGCGCCGTCTATGTTAAGCCCCCAGAACTAGTGGCAACCAGGACTTTTGGGGTGGTGTTAGACACTTCTGGTTCGATGGACAAAAATACGTTAGCGCGAGGATTGGGGGCGATCGCTAGTTACGCCCTCAGCCGGGAGGTGCCTCAAGTACGGGTGGTTCAGTGCGATGCCGGGATTCACGATATGGGCTACATTGAGCCAGAAAGTTTGCTGGAGACGGTGGAGGTCAAAGGTCGCGGCGGGACGGTTTTGCAACCAGCGATCGATCGACTAGAATTAGCAGCTAATTTTCCTAAAGATGCCCCAATCTTGATCATTACTGATGGTGAATGTGATTATTTGAGCTGCCGCCGGGCTCATGCCTATCTATTGCCAGAAGGTGGTCGGCTGCCCTTTGATACTCGATCGCCCATATTTCACTTTGAGCGATCGACATAACCATTTGAAGTATTCTTCCTCATATTCTGAATTGCTTCAGATCGATCGAATCTCAGCATAGAGTATCGAAATACCTATCTGTCTTTTTTTGATTAATTAGTAGTTACGATCGCTTCCACATGCATCAGCTGTTGCTGTGCATCCACATAGGTGATCGCCCAGCGCAATGGCTCGCCCCACTGACGCAGAGCATTCTCCACCTGGAAGGGCACATCCTGCTTCAAGAGAG
>JAGVCD010000186.1 GCA_020059425.1 Chamaesiphon sp.
GCTACCTCAAAACTGCGCACCTCCAAAAAGCTGGGGGTAGTACCAATTACTTGCGAGGTACTATTTTTGTTTTCATAAACAATCGGCTGACTAGACTGCAATTGAGGGGCAACTCCGGCCACGCTGGGTACTTGCCGGGCGATCGCTCGGGCATCAGAGCTTACTAAGGTACGGGGCAAACCAAAGCGATTTTGTTGACTATTTGGTCCACCGGGCAAAATAAATAGGGTATTAGGACCCAGAGATTTAAATTGATCCTCAGCCAGCTTCTGGGTGCCCTGTCCAATACCCACCATGGCAATCACCGAAGCATTCCCAATAATAATACCCAGCATGGTTAGACCACTGCGCAGCTTGTTAGCGACCAGGGTACTAGTGGCCATTTTCAGGCTTTCGGCAATTTCCATAGCTAGTTATTTATCCTGATCTTTATCTTTGTTCAACTTAAAACCTTTGGGCGTGTCAATAAACACTCGATCGCCATCTTTAATCCCTTCGGTCACTTGGGTTTTATCCCGGACGGTAAAGCCCAGCTTTACTTCTTTGAATTCCGGCTGACGATCTTTCCCTGGCACTAAGACACCATCTTTACCTTTATTCCGGACGATCGCCACCGTAGGCACCATCAAAGAACTAGCCACTTGTTTACCCACAAATGACGTATTGACGTTCATCCCCGACTTCAGAGCGCCGCGCTGATCATCGTCAATGCTCAACCGTACCTCAAAAGAAGTGACATTTTGTTCAACAACAGCCTCGGGAGCAACAATGCGCACTGCGCCCCGAAACTTTTCATCGGGGTAGGCATCGGCGGTGATTTCCACCTGTTGGCCACTGCTAATTCGACCAATGTCTATTTCGGGCACCTTGGCTTTAACTTCTAAATCCTTAGCGATCGCCACCACCGAAGTAGAAGTCGCTTGGCCCTCTTTCGATGCTGTAGTCGTGGGCGTGACAAAGGCACCCGCACTGGCATAGCGCTGGGTAATAATCCCATCAAAGGGTGCCAAAATAACACTTTCCCGCAACTGCACCTGAGCGGTCATAACCTGAGCCTGAGCGACATCGACGGCGGCGGCCAACTGAGCAATTTCCTCTTTACGAGTACCATTTTTGGCCTGCTGGAAAGAAGACTGAGCCAACCTTACATCGGCAGCAGCTTTAGCGGTATCTTCTTTTCGGCTACCCAACTGCTGCTGTTGGAGACTTTGTTCTAGTTCTGCCACGGCAGCGCGGCGCTGGTTAATTTCTTGAGCAGCATTATTTTTAACTTGCAAGAGCTTTTGCTGGGCTTCTAAAAAGGTAGCGTTAGTTGTTTGCAGATCGGCGCTGGCTTCGTCCAATTTTTCTAGAGCGATCGCTCCCTCCTTATTCAGCTTGCGTGTCCGTTCTAGCTTCGTAGTAGCCAATTTCCGTCGAGCCGCCGCCGCTGCCACCTGCGACTCAGCTTGCTGAATCTGCTGAGGAGCGATCGATTGGGTCAAAGCCAAGGAAGCCTTCACCTGAGAGAGCTTGGCTTGCACCTGAGCAATTTCCTGCGGACGGTTACCGTTCTTCGATCGATCTAAACCAGCTTGGGCAGCTTCCAACTTAGCCTGAGCCTGGGCAATTTCTTCCGGACGACTGCCATTACGACCCTTGGCGAAATTAGCTTGGGCTTGCCGCAAATTAGCCTGTGCTTGCAATAGCTGGGCTCGCCCTTCGGCATCTTCCATTTGAGCAATTTTTTGGCCTTGTTTGACCACATCACCCTGCTCCACAAAAATCTTAGCCACCCGACCAGCATTTTTGGGGCTAAGATTCACAGTCTGTCCGGGTAAGACAGTACCACTAGCCGTGATTTTGAGAGTGATATCTTCAGGTTTAGCTAGTACCGTCAACTTTTCTAAGTCCACTTGGTTAGGACGCAAAACATTGAAGCCGTAAGCTCCAACACCGGCTAATCCGATCGCTAATGCGGCGATACCAACCACCACTGGTAAACGTTTTTTAGGTGTAATAATTGCAGGCAGCTTTTCCATATACCGGGGCTTGTAGTGGCAGTTGTTGAATCCTCTTCCATACCTATTCTGCCTACTTTTTGGTGTGAACAGGCAAGGTGGTTAACCGCACTCATTAAAACCCTACCCAGTTAAACACACCAATTAAATAGAATTGAGCAAGGTAGGGTTAGATTTTTTGAATAATTATTTTTGACCACTAGGGGTAGAAACTGGTGTTTTACCACTACCACCTTCTTGGAGAGCCTGAAGATTTAATCTAATTTGTTTAATTTGCTCAGGAGTAAAAACTGCTTCATACTTTGGACCAATTTTCTTAGCCAGCATCATCATTTTTTCTTCTTGAGGCTTGGTAAACTTCACAGCCCTTGCTCCTTGAGTGGAAACAATTTTCTTTTGGGCTGGAGTCAATATTTTAGCAATTTGCTCGCTTTCTTCTTTTTTAAGATTCAGCAATTTAGTTTTTTGCTGAGCCGTAACATTTACCCCTCGAAACACCGGGTTGTTCGTAAATTGATCACTAGGGCTAGCTGATGCCGATGGACTGGCTGACTGACTAAGAGCTGGCAGATTGCTAGTAGCAGTTAGAACCAACAATAAGCCCGCCGATAAACGAATTAAAAGATGTTTCATGGTGAATAATGAATATTTGTAACAGATTGTAACTTGGTTACAACTGGATATAACCATTGGTTATGGTCGAATTTCTATCTGAAAAATACTAGAACTCTTGCTCAGCAAGAAAGTAGTTGAGCAAGATAGTATTAGCCATTAGCTATTTTTGTCCAGGTGCCTGACCGTTAGCACCTTGAAGAGCTTTAATGTTTTCTTTGATCTGCTTGATTTGATCAGGAGTAAAGACCGCTTCAGTCTTGGCACTGCTCTTTTTGGCAATTACCATGATTTTTTCCTGTTGAGGTTTCGTAAACTTGACAGCTCTTGGTCCTTGGGTAGAGGCAATTTTCTTTTGGGCTGGTGTCAGAAGTTTAATGATTTGATTATCAGCGTCTTTTCTAATACTCAACAACTGGCTTTTTTGTTGCGGAGTAAGGGTAACACCGCGAAAAAGAGGGCTATTAGAAAATTGGTCACCACCTGGGGTCGCTGGAGCTGATGGGCTAGCCGACGGTTGACTGATAGCTGGTAGGTTAACAGTAGTTGCCAGTGTCAATAATAGGCCAGCAGATAGACGAAGTAGAAGTTGTTTCATGATGAAAAATAAATATTTGCAACACAGTGTAGCTTGATCATACTAGACGTGTTCATCATGATCCAGTTCCATTACAGAATGCTAGAATTCTCCTGAGAGAGTATAGATAGCAGATGATATCTAGCTCTGGAAGATTTTCTTTTTTACTTTTACCTGTATTCATAACGTGCCTAAACGTATCCTTTTCTTGCTTGCTTTGATTGGTTCTGGAGTGGTTGCTCCAGTTGCTCAAGCTCAAGTCTTGCTACCTTATACCTTGCAGCAAGATCAGCGCGATTTATCCCGCGAAGCTCAACGTCTTTACAACACAGCGCTAGCTCTCACCCAGTTGCAACAGTATGAGCAAGCATTGTCACGGGCGGTTTTGGCTGCTCAATTAGCTCCAGAGCGGGCTGATATTTGGCTATTGTTGGGCACCCTGTATGTTCAAAATAAAAAAATTGATCAGGGAATTTCTAGTCTAAACCAAGCCCAAAAAATAAATCCCAAAAATGCTGATGTTTTGTTTACGCTAGGTTCAGCCTTTTTCCAAAAGGGTGATTATAATACAGCCATTCAAAAACTTCAGAGCGGTCTGAAAATTAATCCGGATAACTTGCAGGGATTATTCGATTTGGGGAATGCTTATTACCGTAGTAATCGTTATCCAGAAGCGGTGCGCTCTTACGAAAAAGCTGTACTCAAGAAAAAAGATTTTTGGCCAGCTTTGAATAACATTGGTCTAATTAACTATGAATTAGGTAAATTGCCGGAAGCTACTCGGGCCTGGCAGAAATCGATCGATATTGACAAGAAAGCGGCTGAGCCGCAATTGGCCTTGGCCGTGGCTCTTTATCGCCAAGGGAAACAAGCAGAAGCTTTTCGACTGGGCGAAACGGCTCTGCGCAATGACAGTCGCTACGCTAGTATTGATTATCTTAAAGAAAATCTTTGGGGTGATAAATTGTTGGCTGATACCAAAAAGTTTCTACAAACACCGAAGATTCGGGCAGCCTTGACTTTGGGTAGTTCGGATAAATAGGCGAGGACTATGCTACAATAGTCGGTCTGGAAAATGGCGAAAAGCAATACTGTTTCTCGTGTTCAAGAGATCTTAATTCGGGAGAATCATTGGTGGTAAGAATTCTTCGGCTGTCAGCTTTAACTGCTAACGAGCTAAACAAACTCAAGCGTCGATCGGAGACGGATATTGCTGGCGCTTTGGCA
The DNA here is from genome assembly GCA_020059425.1 of Chamaesiphon sp. Next base: position 4,417 of record JAGVCD010000186.1, read on the forward strand.
GTGGCACAAGAAGTGATTGACCAAATTCAGCAACGCGGTGATGAAGCGCTGATTGAATACGTCCGTAAGTTTGACTATCCCATGGCTACTCTCGATCAGCTGAAGGTCACTGAGGCGGAGTTTGCTATGGCTCAAAAAACTGTGGAACCCGAAATTAAGGCGGCGATCCACCAAGCTCATCAAAATATTCGGGCGGTGCATGAACGACAGATGCCAGAGCAGATCCATATGGCTGAAATAATGCCGGGGGTTTTTGCGGGTGAAAAAGTAACTCCGATCGCTAGTGCCGGATTGTATGTACCGCGTGGCAAGGGTGCTTTTCCATCCGTGATGCTCATGTTGGCAGTGCCAGCCACGGTGGCTGGAGTCCAAGACATCATGGTTTGCACTCCCCCAGATAAAGACGGCCAGGTAGAACCAGCTTCGCTAGTGGCCGCCGAGTTGGCTGGGGTGAAAAATATTTATAAGCTAGGCGGCATCCAGGCAATTACCGCAATGGCTTTGGGCACCCCCACCGTCCCCAAAGTCAGCAAAATCACTGGTCCTTGTAATTCATATGGCTCTGCGGCTAAACGGCTGTTGTTTGGGCGGGTGGATGTGGGTTTACCAGCTGGTCCGAGTGAGTCGGTTATTCTAGCGGATGAATACACTAATCCCCATATTGCAGCGATGGATTTGCTAATTGAAGCGGAACATGGTCCTGATTCAGCAGCGGTATTGGTTACTCATAGTGTGGAGTTAGCCCAAAAAGTTGTTGAAATTCTGCCGCAGTATTTAGAGTCGTTGCCCCAGTGGCGACAGGATTTTTGTAGGACCGGCTTGGCCAATTATGGTGGCATTATTCTCACAGAGAATTTAGAGCAATCTTTAGATTTTGTGAATGAATATGCGCCGGAGCATTTGGAAGTGCTAGTGAAAGACCCTTGGAGTGTGTTGGGTCGCTTGAATAATGTAGGCGAAATTTTACTCGGTGAAAATACGCCAATTACACTGGGCAATTATTGCTTGGGGGTTAATGCGATCTTACCTACTGGGGGCTTTGCGAAGTCTTTTTCGGCGGTTTCGGTGCATGATTTTCTCAAAAGAACGGGAATTGGCTATGTGACACGCGCAGGTTTTGATGGGTTAAAACATACTGCGCATACGTTAGCTACTTATGAAGGGTTTCCGGCTCATGCGCAGGCGGTGCTGAAGCGGGAGGAGTTTTTGGGTAATGGATAATTGAGGGTGTTGCTTTGTCCGATCGAGATTTACAAGAAATTCAAGCGCTGCAGTTTCATGACATTCCGGCTGCTAATGCCAAGATGTTGGAGTTTTTGCAGCAGTCGGATTTACCATTCGATGTAGCATCGGTGACTGTTCGGCCTTTGGCGGTGTCTTTAAATTCCATTAATGGTTTTATTACGACTAGTGTTGGTCAGAAGCTGTTTTTTAAGACTCACATTGAACCGCAAAGTATTATCAGCGAATATTACAATGCCGAAATTTTGGCTGATGCTGGCTATTTAGTGATTCAACCACTGTTTGGTTCGACTACCTATGGCAAGCAGTTGCTAGTCTATGAGTTTTTTGATGCGCCTTCGCTGTTTGATGTGCTGCGGCACATCGAGACAGGCGATCGATCAGATGGTGCCAAAATTGTGGCCATTCAAGAACAGGCTGATCGAGAGTTGTCCGCGATTTATCTTAAAACTTTAATGCTGCTCAGTGCCGCAGAGCATCAGGCCGCGCCGATTCATCAACTTTTTTATCATCGCTTGACGGGCGGTCGTTACGCCACTTTTTATGAAGGTCAAGATGTCGCACTGCCTCACCAAACGGTGCCTTTTGCGGAA
>JAGVCD010000344.1 GCA_020059425.1 Chamaesiphon sp.
AAGCAATCATATTGCCGACATACTTCTGCCACCCCTTCCAGTGGTTGCCGCGCCCCCGTAGAAGTCTCGGCATGGACTAAGGCCAAAATTTGGGGACGATGGGTTTCTAAATTGGTTTTGATTTCTTCCAGGTTAAATACCTGTCCCCAGGGTTTGGTCATCTGCTGCACCTGCGCACCATAACGACCTGCCATATCCACCAACCGGTTACCAAAATAGCCGTTGACTCCGATTAAAACCACATCGCCTGGTTCTACGCAATTAGCTAGGGTAGCTTCCATCGCTGCACTACCAGTACCACTGACTGCGATAGTTATTTCGTTCTCGGTTTGCCAAGCGTACCGCAACAGGTCACGGGTTTCATCCATCAGCGCCAAAAAAGTTGGGTCGAGATGCCCGACTGGTGCCATGCCGATCGCACTGAGTACGCGGGGATGAACGTTAGCGGGGCCAGGCCCCAACAACAGGCGGGGTGGCATATCGAGCTGATTAGTTTTAATGCGGTAGCGATCGCTAACACCAGTAGTGGCCGTCATAATATTGATATTTCTGAGTTGGTTGTATTTGATACTTTGCTTGGCCTAGTGTAATCAGTGAATTACAAAATCGATATAACTTCCAGTCACATGATCTAAATTACGAATTACTGAGCCAAATTAAAGGTAGAGCAATATGGTCACCAAGAACACAGTTAATCAAAAATTCGTATTAGTTTTCAGCTCAAAGACAATTAGAGCACATACCAACTAAAAGTTTAGTCAATGATAGCTGTACCATCTTCACAACTGAACTTTTACACTTATTCATTACATGTCAAGGGTTAGGCTGGTACTAGCCACAAAAACTATTCTCTACAAGCATCCTAGGCCAATGAATTAAGATTATAAAATTAAACTCTAAGAAACTGATGAGCTTGTTTTCTCAAAAAAACTTTTAAAAAGTTTTTAAAAGTAGGGATGCTAGGAGAAATTCGCCATGCTAATACAGCGTGAATTAGACTCGCATCCCATTGAAAACGAGAATAAAAATTACATGAACTCGAAATAGCCAATTCAGTAATCCATAAATACTTAATAGACTGCAATTTAGCACATTGTTTTTCAGAAAGCATTTCAAAAAGAATATCTACTGTTTCTACCGCTTCTTTGATATTTTCTCCTGACAGCGCTAATTTACTTGAATCACTTTCAGAATGCACACGGTAAAATGATTTACTCTCGGTTAAAGCAATAGTTTCTCCCACCAGAGAAGCCCTAAACCACATCTCCCAATCAACACAATGGGATAAGTGCATATTGAATCCACCGATGGTCTCATAGACCCATCTTGCGACTATCACTCCAGGAGCTTGAACTCTATTACGTGTGGCCTGTAGCTCAGTGAAATTTTCAGCTTGACTATTATTATTAATTGTAATTGGCGGATCAGTGCATATATAGACATCATTTTCATCCACATAAATTGACGGACAAATTAATAAACTAACATCGGAAGAAATTTTACTGACTTTCTGAAAAGAGCTATAAAAATCGTTCGCAATCCAGTCATCACTATGCAAGATATGAACATAGTGGCCATTACTTCGCTGAACGCAAGTATTAAAATTCCTTGTCAATCCAACATTTTCAGGTTGACGGTAAAACAGAACTCTGCCCCTTCCGATTTCTTTCACAACCGTTTCAGGATTATCCTGGGTTGAACAATTATCCACAACCTCGATCTGCATATACTCTACTCCTGGATCTTGAATCAAAATACTCTCCAGGGTGCGAACCAAATATTTAGTACAGTTATAAGTAGGTATCATCACTGACCAAAAAGGTCTGTGGCTATCTACCGCTAACGGTGCAATCAATGGATACTCAATCTCTCTAGAAAATTTGACAACCATAACTATCAAACCGTCTTTTTCAAGCCATGCTATCAGATGTTTATAATTTATTTTGAAATATGTGTTACAAAATAAAGTTTTAAGTTTTAGATGGCAGTGTAATTTTAATGTATAGAGTAACTTTTCTCTAATTGACAAATAAAAGTCTTTGCACAACTCAAACTGAGCCATATCTTCAAGGTTTTAGATCCCATTGAATGCATAATAATCCCAACATTTGGCAGATAAAGAAGTCAGTATTTATGCGCAAAGATTAAACCATCAATTAGCATTTATACTCATATTTGTATTCGTAATGAACTATACAAAATCATTCCTAAATATTATAGCATGGCCATTATTATATGAATTAGTTGGTTTTATTTAGTACCTTTCTGAGCTAAATTTAATCTATGAATTACCACATATAGCGGTTCCGGGTCGAGTGAGATATAAACAATCGTTGCTCAGCCTAATTTAGAGTCGCATAGAATTGTTGCATCCGACCTGAAACCGCTATCAGGTGATTTCTCCAAACAATAGTACTATTACAGATTGTAAATATAACTAGTTTTTTGGAATAAGTTGTTGGTATTTAGTAAAAAATCACCTAAATGCAAGTTTCTCTTAAAATTCTTGGTTAATAATGGTTTGACCTTGTTCATAAATAGTCTGAGCATAATCAGTCCAAGCGCCTTGTCCCCAATAACGAAAACAACTGGTTTGCAGCAACAAATTATAGAGCAGAGCTTGGCGGTAGCGAGTTTCTTTTGTCAATTCTGGATGCTGTGCTAGCAACGGTGTAACTTTTTGGTGAAAAAGAGTACTCAACCGATTCATGGGGTTAAGCACATTTTCATAGCCTTTTACCCAACTCAAATCATTAGTCCAAGAAGCCCCATCCATATGAAAATTGGGGTTTTCCTGCTGAAGCTCCTGAATCGCCTGCTGGACAGCAGCAGGGGTAGAGCGATCGGCATCGACTTTTTGCCAGATTAAGTATTGTCCGATCGCCTGACAGGCTGGATAATCCGTCGGTTGGCAACCAGCAGCCGCCATTAATTCCAAATACTCGCTACCCGTCATCCCGGCTACGCTATTATTTTGAGCGGCTTCCTGCCAAGTGCGTTGAAAAGCACTAGGAAACTCGTTCATCATCACGCCACCATTTTCCCCATCGCCAATTTGGGTAACCAGGGGCGGGATGGAAATTCCGTTGATTTCTTGCCGGGTAAGAGTTTTAGCTTCATAGTAAGGCTGCATCTGGCCAACCAGCTTGGTATCCGATCCCTGTGTTTTGACCAGAATTGTGATGCTGACTGTTTCCCCAGAAGAATTACGGGCGACTAAACTTTGGGGGATATGCTTATTAGCGATCGGTTGACCAGTGAGAGTCTCGATCGAATGCTCCTGCACCATCATCCACTGATAACCACAGTCTAACAGGGCTTTCACGAATTCATAAAGGGTGTCGGGATGGTTAGGTAAATGCATTTCTGGTGGCGAGAAGCCTTTGACTCGCGCTAGGGCTGGCCAGCCAAAAATCGCGGCAAAATGTTGTTGCCAAGCTTGAATGTGCAGCTTGATATCCGGAATCGGCGTGGAGGGAATTACGGCATGACTCCAAGTGGTTCCCAGCCATTCAACATAAGGTTGGTAGGTCGGTTCGGTGGTAATCATCCGTAGTCGATCGATCGCACCTTGGCCAATTTGCTCTAAACCCCAAAACAAATTTCCAGAGTAGTCCAACATTACTTTGGGCTGACAACCTTGGTTTACCAAGTCCGGAATGAATTCGGCCATCCGGGTATAGCACCACAGAAAAGTACCCGCATTGTGGTTGTCGCCGTCATGGGGATGCTCGAACATCTGTTGCAAGTTGCTGATCAACGCTCCCTGCATCCCGGCAGGGATGGTGGGTTGGTGCATGTGCAGGGCGATCGCAAACCCCGCTGAAATGTTCTCGAACTGAATATTAGTACGTGGTAGCCAGTGGGTTTGCTGATTTTGGGTGACGGACTGCACGGTATCTTCATTACCCGCTAGGTTCGGTAAGCCCTCGATCGTACTGGCTAGGTTAGATAGATTTGATGGAATAGTAGTCGGTGTTGTGATCGACATGAAAAATCACCAAGGAAGGGCGGACATGGTTCCATTCTCACCGACGTAGTCGCACAATGCACTAAATAACGTGAGTTCGGGTCAAGCAGAAGCTAGTAAATTGTTTTTCATAGCGATTCCTAATTTGAGCATTTTTAGCGGCTGAAACCCATTGGACAATCTACTCCTGGGACAGTTACTCCTGCTTACTAGTCTAAAGCCCAATAAACATCGATATTTTCAGCGCGGGTTCCAGGCTCTATTAATTATCCAGTCTGCTTTATAGCCTCGTTGTTACCGCTTGAGTATATATTTAACAGATTTCAATTTTTTGAAGCTTATCGATCAAGTCGCCTCGTCGAAAAGTAGCAGAAAGTTGTTGCAAAGAAATTTCCTGTTCCCCATAGAGATTTTTAAGTGCTTGTTGAATATCTTCTACTGAAGTATCGAAATAATTTTCTCCTTTGTTTTCAACAAGTTGACGCGCGGCTTGAAAATTTTGGTGGTTAATATTCTTAATTTGAAGTTTCATCTCACCGAGAAGTCTTCGTCCCATTTGCATCGCAATAAAACATGAAGCATAACGCACAAAATCAGGATCATTTGGCTCCGGTCGTTTACGTCGGTTCTCTGCGATTCTGTATAATTGAACTGCAAGTATTACTTGTGAGCCGTTGAGTTGATCAGTAAAGATCGAGTCATATAACTTACCAAAATGTTCGCGAGCGAAGAACTTGGCTTGTTGAGGTTTCTCCTGCCAAACCGATAGGATGGCCTCAGCTGCCACCCCTGAAGTAATATCAGTAGATCTAGTGCCTGTTTCAGAACGCTTGCGGCGATAGTTAAATCCTAATTCTTGAATATCCATCTCTAACCTTCGCTGACGCTCATCGTTCGCGCGTAAATCTTTCAGGTCTACTGGGTTTTGGCTGTTGGTAGCATAAGTAATTTTTTGAACTAAATCATCATTATCGCTAGGCAATTGATAAAGCCTCAGCAGAACATACGCTTGAGAATTCTGGTAGAGTAAATTTGGTTCTTGCAATGTTTTAGAGATTGTCAGACAGGTTTGACCACCATTGATAATTTGCAGATTTTCAATACGCACCTGATAATCACCATTTTGCAAAGCATTGTAAGAGAAACTTTCACAAGTCAGGGTCACACCATTATTATAAAAATAGAAATTATTCTTTTCCTCACTCATCAAAGTATGACGAATGCCTTCGTTGACACGGTTGCCTTGCAAGCCTAAATAACGACGAATATTCCTTTCTAGTAAGCGTTCTCCGTGACGATCAATGAGAGTTGCAATTTCAGTAACTGAAATTCTTCCTACCAGTACTCGGCTAAACTCCATATCTTCAACTATGGCTTTTCCACTTAGTTGCAATGTATCTTTAACTGGCTTGGATGCTTGGAGGATTTTGACTAGGCGGTCATGATTGACATGCTCCCATGTGACTTGGTCACCAAACTTAGTACGAGTAATTGCTTCCTGGGCTGCTACATTCCAATTTAACCCGTTATTGCAAGCTAATGCTCGAATCTGTGGAATGTATCCATCTCGAATTAAACTGCGTGCTTCTTCTACCTTTACAAGCAATCGCTGATTAATATAATTTAATTCAGCTGCAGGATTAAACAAATATTTAATTGCATTTATTAGACTTTCTACTCCGTCTTCCGGAAAATTAGCATTGCCTTCTAAATTATTCTTATACTTAGCTTGGAATAAGCTAACAGTAAATTCACCATCATATTCCTCAGAAATATGCATGGCATCCACACCGAAATCCCCCCCTCCTTCGGTTAAACAATCAAAAGTGTTAGAATCTTCTAAATCCAAAACAGTTTTAACACACAGATATACAAATGCTAGAGACTTAAGCCTACTTTCTTCAGTAATACGCAGTTCTTCTACAGCTTGTTGCCGAATAGTATCGGCAACTGATCCTAGATTTTGGTCGATAATAGAGGCATTGATATTCATAATTTTTAGTGTCAGGACGGATTCGATAAAGTATCCGCTTCAATTATTATTTTGATCGCTGCGCCATATCATTTTTCATTTTAAATATTACGAGATAAATCCGCATCCAAATTCCTCGGGATCTGCCAGCGATTCACCGGCACCGCCGTCGCCTTCCCGCCCCGCAACATATAAATCCAAGCTAACAACCATAACCACAAACGCGGATAATTACTCTCCAAATAAGGTTGCCAGCGCCAACCCAAACTCGGCACCCAACCCCCAAACATAAAATTCGCCAACGCCGCAATCGAGAAATTCATATAACTCACTAGCCACCGCAGCAAATCCTTAGTCCCGGCCATTTGCCAAATCCAGGACAACAACGCCGGATTTTGCCGCGCCGCTTTAATCGCCAATCGATTAAACGTCAGCCAATCGGTGCGATCTTTAATGAACATATCAGCTACCTCGTTTGGTTCATCTGCCAATAGCCCAAAGAAATTATTCAACATCGTATTCACCCGTTGCGGCGGCAAATGCTGACCCGTCGGCACCATCATCCCTTTCGAAAACATCCACGTCACGGCCACGTTGCTTTGATAGGCACAGACTCGATTCAAGTCTGCTGCTCGCAATAAATCATGCTTCAGCGCCGTATCCAATAAATGGGTTAGGCGGGGCATATTGCGTACCAATGAACCAAACCCGGTAAAGATCAAGGGCGACTGCAAAGAAGCGGCATCGCCGATCGCTAACACCCGATCGAACGCAATCGATCGATCATTACTACTCACCGTAAAGTGACCGGGAATATAACCAAACGTCGGCTTCCGCCAGACTAATTCATCCATATCGCAACGGCGGTACTCCGGCAAAATGGTGAAAAAGTCTTCGTACATTTCCAGCAGCGAGCCTGGATTTTCAGCGTTCACTTGGTGATAGTGAAATAAATACACCGTAATTTCCTCTCCCTCGCCTGGAAACAGCTCCCAAATCAGCTGCCGTCCCCGTGAAATATCACCATGACTAAACAGCACATCACCGTACTGGGCATCCCATACTTCTGGAGCAAAGCCCTTGGAGATTGCCGCTCCCACCGTTGGACAAACACTATCAAATGTCCTTGCTCCATTTAACTGCCAAGCGATCGGCGAAGCCGTACCCATTGCGTCAATAAGTAATCTGCCAGTCGCCGATTTTTCTGCGCCAGTTTTCAGGTGTTTGGAGGCGATCGATACCGATTCTTTACCTACATCCGCCCGTTGAAACTCGGTTTCGTCCCAGATTTCGCCACCGACTGATCGCAGTTTTTCACCACACAGACGCAGCAAGATTTCTGTATCAATGCAGATATTTAAGACCTTGGGAGTCGATAAGATTTTAGCTCTCAGATGTGCTGGACTATTAGCATCAAAAAACTTGCTAAAACCATCCCGATATTCGCGGGCAATAATACTCTCAAACTCGCTGGGGGTAAATAATCCCAGGTCAATCAAAGACTGAAACTCATCTCGCGAAATATTCCATTCCCGGTTCATCCGGCCAAAGGGCAGTCGCTCCAGTAACAACACTCGATAACCCAAATTAGCCATCACCGCCGCATGGATTACCCCTAAAGCACCGCCCACATAGATCAAATCATAATCAGGAAGCGCCGCACTATCTACTGGAAATATCACCTGTTGGGGCTGTTGGGGATTCCGAACACTTTCTCGCCAGCGTTTTTCCCACCAGTAAACTCGTTGTAAATCTGCTTCGCCCTTGGGCATTTTTTGGAAGTATTTAACGGTTTGGGGATAGGCTGTTGTGAGGGCATCGAAAATCGAGCCACCATGATGGGTGGGTAATTGGGGATAGTGATAGGGAAAAGTTTGACGAATCAATGTGGTCAGATGTTGACAAACTTGTTTTTCACCAGCAATTGCTTGCTCAGACCACCGAAAAACTTTGAGGTAAGTCGTGCGTTGTAAAGACCACAGAACGATCGCTATCTCACCACTTATACATTTGACTCTTACCCCAGTTTCGGTGGCAGTCAGCTCCCCTGTTGGCGATCGCCAGTCAGTTTGCAACCAATCTTTGACAGCGGCTGAATCGGGAGTTGGAATTTCTAGATATAAAAGTTCTTTCATGATGCGAGGTATTTTAAAAAATAGCGATCGTCTGGGGTGTAAGCTCAGCTATCGAACAGTCCTTAAACTGGTACAAATAGACCTTTAGTAACTAACCAGGACTCATTAAACAATCGCGATTGATAACGCGCTCCACCATCACAAAGTACTGTCACGATCGTATGCCCCGGCCCCATCTGTTTAGCCAACTGCACCGCTGCGGCAACATTAATACCCACCGATCCACCCATAAACAACCCATCCTGCCGCAGCAACTGATAGACCACCCGCAAACATTCTTGGTCATCAATTTGGATAGCATCATCGATGTTTACTCCGGCCAAGTTACCCGTTACCCGACTATTGCCGATACCTTCGGTGATTGAGCTACCATTCATGGTTAGTTCACCGGTTTTGACGTAGTTATATAGGGCACTACCCAAAGGGTCAGCTAAAACATTTTTAACCTGAGGATTTTTTTCTTTCAAAAACATTGCCACCCCAGCAAAAGTTCCGCCGGTACCCGTCGCTGCGACCCAGCCATCTACTTTGCCATCGGTTTGTGCCCAAATTTCGGCAGCAGTGGTTTCATAATGCGCTTGCCGATTGGCCAAGTTCTCAAATTGATTTGCCCAGACCGCATTGTCTAGCTCCGCCGCCAGTCTGCCAGAGACCTTTACGTAGTTCTCTGGATTTTTATAGGGCACAGCGGGTACAGTTTTTACTTCAGCACCCAAAGTACGCAGCGCTTCAATCTTTTCGGCTGATTGGGTATCGGGAATCACAATCAAACATTTATAACCCTTAGCGTTACAAATATGCGCTAGCCCAATGCCAGTATTCCCCGCAGTCCCTTCCACGACGGTACCGCCTGGTTTTAATAGTCCCTGGCGCTCGGCATCTTCAATAATATACAAAGCCGCTCTATCTTTCACCGAGCCGCCGGGATTGAGAAACTCCGCTTTACCCAAAATCTCACAGCCAGTTTCATCACTAAAACTATTCAGCCGAATGAGGGGAGTATTGCCGATCGCTTCGATGAAGCCGCGCTTGATATCCATTAGTTACTTAATTCTCGGGTCGCTGGTCTTTTTCAATTATCCTGCGATCCACGAATGCTGTCTAGGCTGATATCTTAGAGAGAGTCAATAATTCTAAAAAATTATGCCGAATGAAGATGTTTTGAGTGCGATCGCTGGCGGATTAGCCATTTTGATTACCATTGGTGCGATGTTGATGATGTTCAGCAATGTCTGGACAACCAAAAAGTAAAAAAAGGACGAGCGATCGCCCGTCCCTTTTGAAGTTATTTAATTATTAATGGAAATGTGTGGAAGCCTATTTCCATTTTTTGCCAACAGTTTCAGCCAAGTCTACTACTCGCTGACTGTAGCCCCATTCGTTGTCATACCAAGCAATAACCTTAACCATGTCATCGCCCATTACCATGGTCAAGCTGGCATCAATAATGGAGGAAGCATCACTACCTTTATAGTCGCTAGATACCAACGGCAGGTCATTGTATTCCAAAATGCCTTTCATTGGTCCTTCAGCGGCATTTTTGAGCGCTTGGTTTACTTCTTCGGCAAAAGTCTTTTTCTCGACGTTAATAACCAAATCTACAACAGAAACGTTGGGAGTTGGTACCCGCAAAGCAATACCATTCAATTTACCTTTCAGTTCTGGTAACACTAATGCAACTGCTTTAGCAGCACCAGTGGAAGTGGGTACAATATTCATCGCTGCTGCTCTAGCGCGACGCAGATCCCGGTGGGAAGCATCTAACAACCGTTGGTCGCCAGTATAGCTGTGGGTGGTGGTCATCGTACCTTTGATGATGCCAAATTTATCGTTCAAGACTTTAGCAAAGGGTGCTAGACAGTTAGTTGTACAACTGGCATTGCTAATAATGAAATGCTTATCGTGATCGTATTGGTCATCATTAACACCAACGACGAATGTGCCGTCATCATCTTTGCCTGGAGCTGTAATCAAAACTTTCTTAGCACCAGCTTTGATGTGCTTACTAGCACCTTCTTTGCTAGTAAATACGCCAGTAGATTCTATAACTAGATCAATATCCCATTCTTTCCAAGGCAGATTTTCAGGATTGCGATCGGAGACGCACTTAATAACTTTGCCATTCACTGTGATGGTGTTGTCATCAGCGCTAATATCAGCATTGAACCGACCTAGCATGGTGTCGTACTTAAGAAGGTGGGCATTAGTCCGAGGGTCGGACGTATCGTTTAAACCCACAACTTCAATAAAACTCTCTGCTCTGCCAATCCAGCAGCGCATAAAGTTACGTCCAATCCGTCCAAAGCCATTAATAGCAACTCTAATCACAGGTCTGTGCCCTCTGCAGCTTGATAAAATAAATTTAATGTGTCAAAAGATCATATCGCAAACTGTGACCTTCCTTATACCTAAATGAGTAAAAATACTCA